>JAKFCK010000124.1:0-1649 GCA_036676685.1 Chitinophagaceae bacterium
GAGGAATAGGTATCACTAAACAGTCGGATGTGTACCGCCTGAACGCGGAACTGGGTTACTGGCTGGGTGAATCATACTGGAACCGGGGGATTATTACGGAAGCTGTAAAGGGGATTGTAGATTATGCCTTTACTAATTTTAAAATCATCAGGATATATGCCCGGGTTTTTGAGTACAATGCCGCTTCCATGCGTGTTTTAGAGAAGGCAGGTTTTGAAAAAGAAGCTGTCCACAAGAAGACGGTTTATAAAAATGGAAAAATATTTGACGAACATTTGTACGCCATCTTAAACCCGGACACCGCCAGGATCCTTTTAAATTGTTAAACCTGATATGACTCCATACGAACAGCTTGCTTATAGTGAATTACTTATTTGGCAGCATAAAATACAGAAAAAGCCTTCCTTCACTAACCGGCTGGCCAAAAGCATGCAAACCCGCATCAATAATTTTATTCCCGAAAAGGTGCATAAAGTTATTACGGTTACCATACAGAAGATGGTTGAAGCGGTACTTTTCGGTGCGAAATACACAACTTCTCCAACACGTACCGACGGCTCATTGCAGCTTCGGGAAGCACATGTGAGGGAACGCATAGAATTTTACCGTAAGACAGCTTCAGCTGAGGGAGCGATTACCGGGGCAGGGGGTATTTTGCTCGGGCTGGCAGATTTCCCGCTTCTGGTTGGCATCAAATTGAAATTACTTTTTGAAATAGCTGCCCTGTATGGCTATGATGTGAAAGATTATAAAGAGCGGGTTTACCTCTTGTACATTTTTCAGCTTGCATTCTCAAGTCAGCAGGGGCGCAACGAGGTTTATAAGCATATTGCTAACTGGCAGGGCTACAGTCATACCCTTCCCGGGGATGTTTCCGAGTTTGACTGGCGCTCCTTTCAGCAGGAATACCGGGATTATATCGACCTGGCTAAAATGGCGCAGCTGATACCCGTAATTGGTGCCGCAGTTGGCGCCGTGGTTAATTATAAGCTTATCAACCAGCTGGGGGAAACGGCTATGAATTGTTACCGGATGAGAAAGATGAGCGCACTGAAAATAATTAAGCAGTAATGCTTAACCGTGCGCTCAAATTATTGGGATTAAATCCTGTTTTTAGAAGAGTTTTTCCTGGGGAGGCGTTACTCCCATTAGTCTTAAATACACCGTACATTGACCGCGATGATGGGTCTGGTGTTCAAATGTTTTATTTAGCCAATCAAGTTGATTTGTTGTGATCTTGAAACTCTCCATGGTAACCTTGTTAGCCAGCTTGGTTTCGTCGAGGTTTTTGATGCTGTTAATCACAAAGTCATAACTTTCCATGACAGTCTTCGTGAGGGCTTCTTTGGTTTTCAATTCGTTCGACTTTTCAAGATTTTTATCTCCATGAATGGGTTTTGCGCCTGTACCATTGGCTGATAAGCCGATATTGGCCTGGGCAAGATGCAACATCTGTTCGGCAAAACTGCGCATTTCTGGGGTAGGTTTAAACGACATACCCTTTTCAGGCATGGCATCCAGGTATTCCTTCGTGTAGGCTTTCGCCCTTTCCCAGTCGGTTAATGCTTGCTTTTTTAACTGGCCACTACTTAAGCCCTGAGCAAAGCTGCCGGCTGAAATAAACATAGCCAGGAACAGGAGTGCTAATT
>JAKFCK010000125.1:0-3757 GCA_036676685.1 Chitinophagaceae bacterium
GTCAATAGGTCAATGAGTCAATAGGTCAATAGGTCAATAGGTCAATGAGTCAATAGGTCAATGGGTCAATAGGTCAATGGGTCAATAGGTCAATGGGTCAATAGGTCAATAGGTCAATAGGTCAATAGGTCAATGGTCAATGGGTTAATAGGTCATTAGGTGAATGACCTCGCAGCTCTCAAAAAATTCTATTTTCCGTCGGCCATCGTCTATGGTCCGGAGCCTCCGTACCCAGCCCGTTTTAAAACCATTATCCTTTCCAGGCCTCAGGTCCCGGTTGTACGAGCACAAAAGGGATATTTCACAAGAAAATATTTCCAATACTAACCCTGCAAAGCTGTCTCCCGGGGAGCGGCTTTTTTTTTCATTCAAAATCAAACGACCGGCAATTTGGTACCCGGGATCTAACTTTTACAGTGGAATATTTCACATCGTTAATTCGCCTATTTTTGAAGGGATGAAGTTTTCCCGGCGGCATTTATTTAAAATTCTTTTGGCGTTAGGCCTTGTGTTGCTCGTAGTAGATATCACCGGCATAATCCTCCCCAACATAGTCCGCACTTTTGCTTCGCAACATAAAAAGGGTGTCCCAGGCTATGACCATGCCCTCCTTGCTAAAAAGGACCTTTTGAAATTACTGCAGCAGAAAGCCGACACCAGCAAAGCCTCCTTTATTGCCGATGTTACGCAAACAGCACACCTTGCCATGTTTCATACTGAAGACCGGCGTATCAGTTTTTTTGAGAATTGGATACTCTGGCTCGCGGGCAGGTTTTATCCACCGTTCCGCCGCACCCAGGATGTACGATTATTGGTGGAAGGACGGGCGGGTAATTGTTCTGAAAGAACGCAGGTGCTCCTGGCTATCTACCGGTTAAACGGGCTGGATGTCCAGGCTTTATTATTGAATGGTCATGTGGTTTTGCGGGTATTTTTTAACGGTAGATGGATCATCAGTGACCCGGACTTCGGTTTGACGGCTGAAGGAGATATCGGCTACATGCGGTCAGCCGAAGGACTCGCCTATGCGGACTCGTTACTCACCTCAAAAGGGTTTAGTTTTTACCTCCGCGACAGGTACCTGTATTTCTGGCGGGTGTCGGCAGATGATAAAATTTTACCGCTGAACAGGCCTGTCAGTTACCGGCTGTATCATATCGAAAGAATTACCCGCTGGCTGAAATGGTTTATTCCTCTCTTCCTTCTTATCGCAGGTTTGATAGCGCTGCGTCACAAACGCACTATACCGGTAAATCTAATGGGTTAAGAACCTGTTCATCAAAACCGGAAACCCGCCCTGCAACTGATGCGGTTGAGTTGATATGATGTGGAGTAGGAAAAAGGGAAGCCGTTATCCGGTGCCGTTTCTATTTGTCTAAAAGTCTTCAGGCTATTGCCAACGGTTAAAAAAACATGGCTGTTTTTTCCCGCCGGGAATTGTATGCCGATGCCCGCATCGCCGTATAATTTTCCTTTGGTAGAAATGTCGGAAAATCCGTTGTTGGTTGTTTTATCCCTGGTAGTAAAATGGGTGCCTGCATCTCCGTACACATAAAGCAGGAGGTGCCTGACCTTAAACATTTTTTTTACGTCAATAAATAAAGGGAGGCTGGAGATCTTGTATTCATCAATTCCAAATCCAGCCCCCACAAACCATTGATCAAAACGTAAGCCATTCACAGTTTGCGCTGCAAAAGCCACAGGTGATTTTCCTGCAAGGAAACCAACGGCGTTATAGGAATCAAAAGTTATCGGTGTTTTTGTTTGAGCAACAATGGTTGTGCTGCAAAGAAAATAGACAACAAAACAAAACACTCTACGCATATCAGTTATTTTGTACTGCAATTTTTGAAAGCAATTGAATATTTACAGCGTTACCATAATCATATTGGTACAAGCCATCTTTGGCTACAACCAATGCGATATTATTCCATGCAATGACATCGTTGGCTTCCGGGATCACGAATTGTTTCAGCAGGGTTATGGTAAGAGGGTTGGCAGCGTCAAAAACTTTAAGCCCCTCGTCCCCTTCACAAATAAACAGCAGGTTACCATCTTTGCTTAAACCCCTGGGGCTGCTGAGCGGGTAAGTTTTGATCAACGTGGGTCTCATGATATCCGATATATTCAACACATCCAGCTGGTTGGTAAAGCCTGCACATTGGTTGCCCGAATGTAAGGTGACATAAGCGTAATTATCATCTGCTATCACAGGGTCGCAGGTGCGCACATGTTGAAAGCTCCCTTGCTTTGCCGGGTTTACAGGATTGGCTACACTGTAGATCAGCATACCCGTATTGGAGCCGATGAATAACTTGTCTTTGAATGGAAAAAGTGTTTCTATACCCCAGCCCAGGGAGATGGAGTTGGCAACAGACGGGTTTGTCGCTAACGCGAGGCTGATGACCCGGAGTGAATCATGCGACACTGCATACATATAGTCATTGATCACTCCGAAACGTGCCAATGAACCACTGATGCCTACGGGGGAGGCTTTCGTGGTTCCGGATGCAAGCCCTGCATCCATCGAATTGAAAGCTACACCACCGGTGGAATAAATGGACATATTATCATTGCAGCCGACTTCCGCTGTTTCAGTTTTTTTTACCCAATCGTAAATCACTTTACTAGAATCTGTACGGTAGCCGTAATAATATCGCTCAGGGAAAACATTGGCCACAAATTTTTCCACGACCACATTCAGCGGGTTACTGATATTGATGGCTACCAGGTCGGTGTAAAAATCGGCGTAGAGGATATTATCCTTCACGGCAATGTCCACATTCCCCGGGATGTCGATAAAAGCTGCATTTATCGGAGTTGCAGGGTTTGTATTATTGATCACGTGGATACCCTTGTCCACTTCGTTTAAAAAAATATAGTTGCCTTTGATGTAGATCTTACCTGGATTGACAATAGCTTTTGGAGCATTCGATTTAATATTCGATCTTACCTCAGCCGTGGTTTTATACAAAGGCTGATAGTAAGTGTATGTCATCGTTTTACTACATACATCTTTTACGCAGGACTGTTGCAGCAGCAAAGATCCGGCGAGTAAAAAAGCAGTATAGATCCTGGTGATAGTACGTTTCATATTTAGAGATTTTATAAGCCTGACAATGAAACACGGTCAAAGCGTTGCAGGCCCGTTAAATTATTTTTTTAACGGGATGTCCAGGTAAAATGTTGAGTTCAATAAATGCTGTTTACCGAATGTTGGTTTGGTAACGGAGCCCAGGCTGTATTGGAACCTGTAGCCCAGCCGAAGCGGGAGGCGGGTTAATTTTGTGAGATCCATACCGGCGCCAAGGTTTAGGGAGACCAGTGTTTTATTAAAGACACTTTCGTTGGTTGCATACCCGCCCAGCGCGCGGTTGTACACGAGGCTATTGGTTTGCAGCAGGTAGCTTATAGAAGGACCAAAGGTCGCAGTTAATGCTGATTTGTTTGTAAACCTGTATTCAACGATCAAAGGCACAGTCAGCATATGATATTTATTCCTGTAGCTATCAGAACGGCCGGTGCGGTAAAAATGAGTGGATCTAAAATTATCGGATGAAAATCTTACTACTGCCGCTGAATCCACCTTACCACCGGTTTCTAAGCTGTTTGACTGGTAGTCATAATTTACCCCAGTACTTAATGCCCAGTGATTACCCAGTAGTTTCTTTAAATAAATACCTGCCTCAAATGAAACTGCCGCCCGGGGGTTATCGGGCGAGGCAGGAGTGGCAGTTGATCGACGGTGAGTGGCTCG
>JAKFCK010000126.1:0-2739 GCA_036676685.1 Chitinophagaceae bacterium
CTGGATACCAGGCAGAAGCCTTGATATCTATGACTTTGTAGCTGATTCGTTGGGCTGTTTGCTGGCTTACCTCTATTGCAAAAGACAGCTGTCATCCTGAGTTTTCCCGCATTTGCAGCCGCCGGGTGAAACAAATGCAAAAAGTCTTGTTTGACCCGCTTTTCCAGCTTACATTTGCCTATATGACGAATGTAGAGAACATGGAATACAATACTACCCGCAATCATTTAATCATGAAGGAATATGGCAGACATATTCAAAAGATGGTAGAATACCTGTTAACCATCACGGATAGGGAAGAAAGGCAAAAAAATGCTTATGCCGTAATTGAGCTTATGGGGTTTTTAAATCCTCATTTAAAGAATGTAGAGGATTTCAGGCATAAGTTGTGGGACCATCTTTTTTTGATCAGCAACTTTGAATTAGATGTAGAAAGTCCTTATCCTATCCCCACCCGCGAGACCTTAAAGGCTAAACCGGAAAGGTTGCGCTATCCTAAACATCATCCGCGGTATAATCACCTGGGCAAAAATATTGAAGTAGTCATGGAAAAGGCGCTGAAGGAAGAAAACCCGGAGAAGAAACAAGGGTTCGCCAATGCGATTGCTTATTACATGAAGCTTACCTATAGCAACTGGCACAAGGAGCTTGTTCACGATGATGCCATCCAACAGGAACTGAGTACAATGACCAAAGGGGAACTGGAGTTCAACAACCGGCCATTTGTTAAACACCGTACTGATAACAGGCCTGATACGGATTACAATACAAGTAACACAGGCCGCAACCAGTTCAGGAAAAATTTTGGTAGCCGGGATAACCGTGGCAGCCAACAGCAAAGCGGCCCGAGGGACAACCGAAACAGGAACCAACCCGGTGGCGGTAACAGGGAGGGAGGAAGAGATAACCGGGGTAATACCGGTAACAACAGCAACCGCAACTTTAAAAAAAGATATTAACCTGCCATAAACGGCTGTATAAACTTTAAACCCTGATAATATCAGGGTTTTTTATTTAGGTTTGTGCCCATCAAAATCCAAACAATTCACATGAGCATATTTGAAGTAAGGGGTGGTAAAAAGCTGTCGGGGGAGATAACCCCGCAGGGGGCCAAAAATGAAGCTTTGCAGATCATCAGCGCAGTATTACTTACTGATGCTGAGGTAACTATCAACAATATCCCCGATATTATTGATGTGAACCTGCTGATTGAATTGCTGGGGGAAATGAACGTAAATATTAATCGTGTAGACCGGCATACCTGTATATTCAAGGCTGATAACGTAAACATACATTACCTGCAAAGCGAAGACTACCATAAAAAAAGTTCGCGACTGCGCGGCTCGGTTATGCTGGCGGGACCTCTATTGGCACGTTTTAAAAAAGCTTACCTGCCCAAACCGGGCGGTGACAAAATTGGCCGGCGCAGGCTGGATACCCATATCCTTGGTTTTGAAAAATTGGGGGCCAGTTATCAATACAATAGCGACAGCAGTTTTTTTAGCCTTGAAGCCGATCGGCTGAAGGGTTGTTTTATGCTGCTGGATGAACCCAGCGTAACCGGCACTGCCAATATCTTAATGGCAGCGGTAATGGCGGAAGGCACTACTACTATTTACAATGCAGCCTGCGAACCATACCTGCAGCAACTTTGCCTGATGTTGAACAGGATGGGTGCAAAGATCCAGGGGATCGGCAGCAATATGCTGATCATCGAGGGAGTGAACGGGATGACCGGCACTACCCATACCATGTTGGCCGATATGATAGAAGTGGGCAGCTTTATTGGCCTGGCTGCAATGACACAAAGCGATATCACTATAAAAAATGCAGGAGTGGCATCTCTGGGTATCATCCCTGAAAAATTCAGGCAACTGGGAATAGTACTGGAAATAAAGGGCGACGATATTCATGTGCCTGCCCGTGAACTGTATGAGATACAAAAATATATGGATGGAGGTGTACTCACGATCAATGACCATCCCTGGCCAGGTTTTACCCCGGACCTGTTAAGTATTGTGCTGGTAACAGCCATCCAGGCAAAAGGCAGCGTATTGATCCATCAGAAAATGTTTGAGAGCAGGCTTTTTTTCGTAGATAAATTGATAGATATGGGCGCCCAGATCATCTTATGTGATCCCCATCGTGCCGTTGTTATTGGACTGGAGCGGGAAAGACAATTGCGGGGCATCACCATGAGCAGCCCAGATATCCGGGCCGGTGTAGCACTGCTTATTGCAGCACTTAGCGCCACAGGAAAAAGCACGATTCAAAATATTGACCAGATCGACCGGGGCTACCAGAATATCGATGAAAGGCTGAGAATGCTGGGAGCAGATATTAAAAGGGTGTGAGGGGGAGTGGGGAATAGAGAAATGTCCGAAAGATGGACCAGGGTTTGAGATTATAAAGGTTTGAACTTTGAACTTTACAAAAGTGAGCCGGGCTTTTTTAGCATTTCTTTCATTTCTTTGCGCATGGGTTCAACTTACCAAAAAATTCTGATCATCACAGCGCCCTCCGGGGCTGGCAAGACTTCTATTACCAGGTACCTTATGGAACAATACCCTCAACTGGCATTTTCAGTATCTGCAGCCACAAGGGCAGCCCGGGGCAATGAAAAGGATGGTGTTGATTATTATTTTATGAACGAGGACCTGTTCCAGGAAAAGATTAAACACAAGGAATTTGCTGAATGGGAAATGGTGTACGAGGGTAAATATTATGGTACTTTAAAAT
>JAKFCK010000127.1:0-2059 GCA_036676685.1 Chitinophagaceae bacterium
AGCACATCCCGGAAGCCATACGCGATGCTCCCGATGAAATTGATGGGTAGTGACCAGCTTTCCCGATACTTATAGACATGGTTGAAAAAGAAATCATTGAAGCCATCTTCTATGATATTTTCTATCATAAAATGCCCCCTGTTTTCGGCAAGAAAAATGGCAAACCCCGCCAGGTAACGGTTTGGTAGCGGCTTTTTATATACAGCCTCAAGTATTTCCGAAGCATTTGTGTTGTACTTTGCATTAAACCGCTCCATAAGGTCTTCATCAAAAGTATTATACAGGAAATACTGTATAACTTTTTTACCCAGGTAGGCCCCACTCCCCTCGTCCCCTAAGATAAACCCCAGGCCCGGGCTGTTTTTTACGATCTTTTTCCCGTTGTAGTAGCAGGAATTTGAGCCGGTGCCCAGGATGCAGGCGATACCTTTTTCATTTCCGCATAAGGCCTTTGCCGCTCCCGCAAGGTCGTGGTCGACTTTGATCACAGCTTTTTGGAAATGAGATTTGATAGCTTTTTTCACAATATCCGCGTTGGCTGGGTTGCTGCAGCCGGTGCCATAAAAAAAAATATCATCCGGTACAGACGATTTCAACCTGGGCAATAATTCCTTTTGAAGAATTCCGGCTATTTCTGCCGTATTAAAAAAATAGGGGCTAAGGCCCTGTGTGATAATTTTTTTCTTTTTATTGTTCTCCAGCAGACACCACTCTGTTTTTGTAGACCCGCTATCTGCTATTAAAATGGATTTCATTCATGGCTTAATTTGGGGGGTAAGATAAAACAATCCGGCCAATCCCTATAAAAAAATAAGCGGTTGAAAACAAAAATTTACCTTCGCAGCCTTACAAATGGCTCAGGGGCGCATAGCCCAAAATATTTCAAGCATAATGGAGAAAAAAAAATTACAGATCTGGTTACCACTTTTATTTAGTATCGCGATGATAGCAGGAATGTTCCTGGGTTTTAAAATGAGGGACGGTCTCCCCGGGAAGGGCTTTTTTTATATGGAAAACAGGCGGCCGATCCAGGAAGTACTGGATATCATTCATAACAAGTATGTTGATTCGGTTGACCTTAATAAATTATCCGACACTGCCATCCAGGCGCTGCTCAGCCAGCTGGATCCTCATTCCCAGTTTATCCCTCCAAGGGAACTGCAGGCTGCCAACGAGGAGATCACCGGGAACTTTTTTGGTATTGGCGTGGAGTTCAATATGTTTAACGACAGCATTCACGTGATCAACGTGCTCCAGGATGGGCCTGCTTTCAAAGCGGGCCTGCAAACCGGGGATATTATTTTAAAGGCAAATGACAGTATACTCTCCGGGAAAAAAGTATCAGTAGAGCGTATACGGAAAAACCTGAGGGGTCCGCTGGGCAGTCCCGTAGACGTTACTATAGCAAGAGATCGCAAGCAACGTAAGGTTACCATCGAAAGAGGGATCATTCCGCTCTACAGCCTTGATGCAAGCTATATGTTGGATAGCAGTATCGGCTTTATCAGGCTGAATAAGTTTTCCAAACAAACCTACCGGGAGTTTATGACCGCCCTGGAAAACCTGAAAAAGAAGGGAATGCGGCAACTCATTTTAGATCTGAGGGGAAATGGCGGGGGCGTGCTGGATGAGGCTGTTGAGATTGCCGACGAATTTTTGTCGGGCGATAAACTGATTACCTACACAGAAGGACTCCATGTAACCAAAAAAGAATACCGTTGCCGCAGGGAAGGGCAATTTGAAACAGGTGCGCTGGTGATCCTTGCGGATGAAGGCACGGCCAGCGCCAGCGAAGTACTGATGGGCGCAATGCAGGACTGGGACCGGGCCACTATTATCGGCCGTCGCACATTTGGTAAAGGGCTGGTGCAGGAGCAATATGATCTTTCTAACAAAGGTGCTCTTCGCCTCACGGTGGCAAGGTACTATACCCCCGTCGGGCGCAGCATCCAGCGATCTTACACGAACGGGCAAAATGCCTATTTTGAAGAAATTGCCAACCGCTACCACAACGGCTCAATGGTAAATGAAGACTCTTTGAAAAATGATACCACAAAAA
>JAKFCK010000128.1:0-10039 GCA_036676685.1 Chitinophagaceae bacterium
TTACCAAATTGTTACCTCGGTTCCCTGGATTTTTTGGTATAATATCCCTTAAATTGTGATCTATATCACAGTTTTTCAAAAAATATATTTTTCCCGGCACTTTTGCTTTTGGGAAACAGAATTGCCCAAATAAAAAAATAGCCGCTCCGTAGAAACGGAGCGGCCTTTTCGATTGCTTGCCATATGTAAAATTCTTAAATGCTTTTTTTTGTGTTCCTTTTCTCTTTATCTTGCTACTGATTGTGCATGAATACGGCCTTTAAGATTGCCTGCTTGCCCCGCCAAATGCGGGGGTCAACCGATTGATTGCCTGCCACTTGTAATCCCTTCCTCTTTGATAAGTCAAAACTAAGACCGGAAGGAGGATTAGTAAAATCAACTTATTGAATATTTCAGGATGCTGAAATCGGCTTTGATTCAATAGAAGCCTTTACGGCATTGCTTTTCAGAATTAAAAATGAATTATGCCCAGCCGCTCAACAGATATATTATTCCTACTGATACGCTCACTACAAAAGGCGGAGAAACGTAATTTTAAGCTTTATATCAAGCGAAACTCAGGTAACGAAGACCTCAAGATCATTGAATTGTTTGACGCCATGGATAAGTTAGCGGATTATGACGAAGCCATTCTCCTGAAAAAGTTGCCTTCCATTAAAAAGCCACAGCTTTCCAATACTAAAGCCCATCTGTACAGGCAGCTGCTGGCCAGCCTTCGCCTTTTGAAAAGTACAGAGAGCATAGATCTTCAATTGCACGAACAACTGGATTATGCACGGATCCTTTATAATAAAGGCCTTTATCTTCAAAGCCTGAAGATCCTGGAGAAGGCGAAAGAACTGGCCACAACTTATTACCAGGATAGTTTTCTTATCCAGGTTATTTCATTGGAGAAAAAAATTGAAACGCTGCATATCACGCGCAGTATGGAGAACCGGGCACACACTCTTACCACGGAAGCCGTGGAAGTAAATGAAAGAAGGAAGATGATCACGAGTCTTTCCAACCTCGCCCTAAAGTTATACAGCTGGTATATTGAACATGGCCATGCCGGCAATGAAAAAGACGAGTTACATATCAAAAAATATTTCAAAGAAAATTTGCCCGCTAATGCAGCAGAACAAACCGGCTTCTATGAACGGATGTACCTGTGCCAGAGTTATTGCTGGTTTGCATTTATCCGGCAGGATTTTTTAATGTATTACCGGTATACGCAGAAGTGGGTGGACCTCTTTCATTCCAATGCACCAATGATCGCAGTGGAAACCAGTCATTATATCAAAGGAATGCACAACCTGCTCAATGCACATTTTGACCTGAGGAATTATAAAAAACTTGCCACTACACTTAAGCAGTTTGAAAAATTCTCTGATACGGAGATCGTGAAACTGCATGACAATAACCGTATCCAGACCTTTGTGTATATCAGCAGTGCCAAACTTAACCTGCAAATGAGCATGGGGAATTTTACGGAAGGATTGCTGATGGTACCTATGCTGGAGGAAAAACTGGAAGAGTATAATCTTTACCTGGACAGGCACAGGATTCTTGTGTTTAATTATAAAATAGCCACTCTTCATTTTGGCGCAGGAAATTTTGAAACTTCCGTGGATTACCTGCGTAAGATCATCAACGACCAGGTGGACCTGAGGAGCGACCTTCAATGTTATGCCAGGGTGCTGCACCTGCTGGCCCACTACGAACTCGGCAATAGCGAGATACTGGAACACCTGATTAAATCCGTATACAGGTTCATGGCCAAGATGAACAATCTTACCATTATAGAAGAGGAAATGTTCCGGTTCCTGCGAAAATCTTTCAGGGTCCCTAAAAATATGGTGAAGCCGGAACTGGAGAAGTTTTTGGCAGCTATCAAAAAATTTGAGAACAGCCGTTTTGAGACACGCGCATTTGCTTACCTGGATATTATCTCCTGGGTGGAAAGTAAATTATATGATAAAAGTATGGCCACAGTTATCAGGGAAAAATACCTGGCCAGTAACAGGAAACTGAGTTACGGCATGTTATAATATCATCAGGCCACATCCCCGTATATCACTGTTGTCCATTCTGCCCAGCACTTCAAAAGATCCGTCGGGGTAAAGCCTGGCCACATCATCGGTGGCAATAAAAGAGCAACTGTATAAATTGGCGAGGTCAATAACATTGATGACCCCGGCAATAATTTTTCCGCCGGTTCTTTCACAACTGCTTACGTCGAAGGGATCGTCTTCGGCCCTCACGAGAATTTTCATCCACGGAGGGGTGTCAAAGCGCCCGCTGCCGGCAGAATAAGCCTGGGATAATAATTCCGTCATTCCGTACTCGGAGTGAACTTCGTTTATGCCTAACCGTTCTTTCAGTAAAAAATGGACCTCTTCCCTCGTCATTTCTTTTCCCCGGCCCTTCATACCGCCGGTCTCCATCACGATAGTATGGCGCAGGGTGGTGGGATATCTTGCAGCAAAATCAAGCAGGGCATAGGTTACACCGATCAGTAAGGTTTTTTTACCTTCTTTTTCATTTTCCCTGATGTTGTTGAAAAGCAGGTCATCCTGGTGCAGGTAAAAGCCGCTGCGGGGGGAGTCTGAGCGCCGGATGAGTTCGTTAACCATGTACACCAGCGACGAGTTACCCCGCTCCTGGTAGGAAGGCAGCAGTCCCATAATAGTGTAACGGCTGATATCGCCATAAAACATCGTAAAGCCTGTAAGAAAACTTTCCTCGTACAGGCTGATATCCTTCACAAAATGCCGGCTGTTCGTTGCGCCCGTAGTACCGCTGCTTTGGAAAATGGTGGCAGGCTCAAAGTTGGTACTCCTGATGGCCCTGCTTTTAAAGAACTGTATGGGCAGAAATGGGATGTTTTCGATGTGTTTTACATCAGCCGGCAATATTTTTAACGTTTTGCAAAGCTGCTGGTATACGGGGTTCTGCTCATACTGCCATAGGAAGACTTCCAGCGCCAACGCCTCGAAACCGGGATTATCCACGGTAAATATCCTGTTTTGTATATCTAAAGGAGTGCCGGCCATCATTGATTGCAAATTTGAGGAAATAAATCAGTTATTTGATCGCGACTACCAAACCAGTTCACTTAAGGATATATGGGCCGGGTTTACTAAATTTGACTACAATTTATATAAATGAGAAACGCAATCTGTATTTTGGGCCTTCTGCTTTTTTTTGTGTCGTGCAAAAAAGATAAATATACCACCGCACCCCAAATAAAATTTTTGTCCGTGAGCCCAAATGCCCTCGACAGCAGGGATTTTAATCCTGCATACCCGATTCTAACCTTCCAGGTAACAGATGCTGAAGGTGATGTAGGTCTTAAAGCGGGCACAGATACAGCTTTTATTTATATTAAAAGTTTATTAACCGGCTTCGAGGACTCACTGGCTTTTCCTGACCTGGAAACTGCAGGTAAAAGTAATTTTAATGCCGAAGTCGATGTCGACCTTGAAAGATTCGTCAAATGCAGGTCTTTACCCGGAACCCCCTTGCATACAGACACTTTGTATTTTGAAATTTACGTGAAGGACTTTGAAAAAAATAAGAGTAATGTGATCTCTTCCGACGACCCGGTATATTTCACCTGCTTTTAATGCGCTGGCTGCATTTTATTCTTTCGCATTCTATTTTTATCTCTTGCTGTGCACTGGCAATGTGTTACCAGACTTATACGCTCCTGCATATAAAAGGAGATATTTTAGTGTACGGCTTCCTTTTTTTTTCTACTCTTTGCAGCTACAATTTTTATTGGCTGCTCAGCAAATATTCTTTTCGTAGGAAAGCAGGCCTCCCGGTTTTCGTTAAGGACAATCTTTCCTACGGGGTCCTTTTTTTATTTTCTGCTGCGGGGACATTGATCACCCTGTCTGAACTTCCTAGTATCGTGCCCCATGCAGCGGTTGCTGTAGTACTTACACTGCTTTATTCCCTCCCGCTATGGCCTTTCCCGGTTACCCAACGGCTACGCAAAGCGGGGTTTTTAAAGACCACGTTACTGGCCTTTACCTGGGCTTATGTAACCACCATTATCCCCGGAGTCTCCATCCCGCCCTCCGGTTGGCAAACATTGGTCACACTTTTTGCCGCCCGGTTTTTTTTCATGGCCCTGCTCTGTATCATTTTTGATACACGTGATATTACCGTGGATAAAATGAATGCATTGCGCAGCCTGGCCACTGACGTGAGCAGTCGATCGCTCGCCCTGATCATGTGGATCGTTTTTAGTTGTTATATTGCTGCCGGCATTGCTGTGCGGGTTCATTTCCGGGACAACGCCCAGCTTGTAGCTTTCCTGGTAACCGGCGTTATGGTGTGGACCGTGTACCAGGTTTCCCGGAAGCCACGGGGTTACCTTTTCTATTATTTCATTGTAGATGGCCTGATGTTATTTTCCGCGTTTGCAACTTTTGTCGCCTCATTATTTTAAACAATGGTTTTCCGGGTTATCCAAATCCAGCTGCCGGGTTTATTTAAGCTTAAAGTTTGAATTCATAGCTATTCAACCTGCACATTAATTACTTTTGCAGGATTAAAAAAAAACAATTCATCATAATGGCTAAAGCAACTAAAAAAAAATCGCTCATCACCCCTGATGGTTATAATTTTTTAAAACAGTATGTAAACAATTCGTCCCCTACGGGTTTTGAGAGCAGCGGGCAAAAGTTGTGGATGAAATACCTTGAACCTTATGCAGATGATTTTTTTACCGATCCGTATGGTACGGCTGTCGGCGTGATCAATCCCGGTGCAAATTTCAAAGTAGTTATAGAGGCGCACGCAGATGAGATCAGCTGGTTTGTAAATTACATAACGCCGGAAGGGCTGATCTACCTGAAGCGCAACGGAGGCGTAGATCACCAGATAGCTCCAAGTATGCGGGTAAATATCCAGGGCAAAAAAGGAATTGTAAAAGCAGTTTTTGGCTGGCCTGCGATCCATACCAGGATGAACAGCACAGAGGCTAAAGAACCCGCTCCTAAAGTAGATAACCTTTTCCTGGATTGTGGTGCCCGTAATAAAAAAGAAGTAGAGGACCTGGGTATACATATAGGCGCAGTAGCCACCTACGAGGATGGCTTCGAGGAACTCGCCCATGGCTTTATGGTAGCCCGTGCTTTCGACAACCGGATCGGTGGTTTTATGATTGCGGAAGTTGCAAGGTTACTAAAAGAGAATAAAAAGAAATTACCATTTGCATTATACATCGTTAATGCTGTTCAGGAAGAGATTGGCCTGAGAGGGGCGGAGATGATAGCGCGCAGGATCAAGCCGGATGTGGCAATTATCACAGACGTGACGCATGACAGCACTACGCCCATGATCAATAAAACAATAGAAGGGGAATGTGTAAGCGGCAAAGGGCCGACAGTATGTTATGGGCCCGCCGTACACAACAAACTGCTGGACTTTGTGCAGGCCACAGCCGATAAAAATAAAATACCCTACCAGGTGAAAACGGTGAGCCGCAGCACAGGCACTGATACCGATTCATTTGCTTATGCAAACGATGGTTGCCCTTCGGTACTCATATCCATTCCATTAAGGTATATGCATACCACCGTAGAGATGATTCACAAAGATGATATCGAAAATACCATCCGACTGATGTATGAAACCCTTATCGCCCTCACACCAAAAACCAACCTGAGCTACTTTGATTAGGTAGAGATGCGCCGGTTTTTTAAAGGCTAAAGCGGCCAGCCTAAAACAATTGTGGCATCGCCGATGGCAGTCCGTCAAAAAAAAATTATGGAAGATAGGTACAGCAAATATTTTAACCTGAGCCTGAAATTGTTTTTTACATTTCTGGTGTTTATTGTGGCCTTAATAGTGGTCCTGGTTGGATTAAGGTTCATTTTTGGACTATTGGACCAGATCCCCTGGTTTGTATTAATGTACATGCTTTTCATTATCATGGTGCCGGCATCGCTGTTCATCAGCATTTTTCTTATTTATTTCCGCAGGACACGCCTCCATCCCTCAGCCGTAGTTAGAGCAATCTCTTATACTGTATTTTCGATCGCCTTGTTGGCATGGGGGGGATTATTTATCCTGGACCTTATCTATTTCTTTAAAAAAGCATCCAGGGAAATCGGGGGATATTATAGTTATAACATTTTCCTGCTTACGGGTAGCGTAGTGTTGATCTTCCTTGTTGGCATCATGCAGGCGTTAAGTACCGAAAAGGAAAAGGATTGGCAGGAAAAAAGAATTATAAGGGAAAGGGGAGATGAATAAGATTCCTTTTTAATATATAAATTAATTCCCCCTGAAGAATCAGGGGGAATTTTTTTTAACCCTTAAAACAACCAACATGAAATCAGTTGAATAAACTAAATACGCTTACAAGACATAAAAGGTTTGCGAACTGTCACAAAAATTATGTTAAAGCGATTTCCAACACCTGTTGCATTGTTTTTACGTAATGAAATTTAATTCCTTTGATAAAAGCCGGGTTTATTTCGTCGACATCTTTTTCATTCTGGTAACACATTACTATCTCCCTGATACCTGAGCGTTTGGCCGCTAAAACCTTCTCTTTTATTCCACCCACGGGCAATACCTGGCCCCTTAAGGTTATCTCGCCCGTCATAGCCAGGAAGGGTTTGATCTTCCTGCCTGTGAAAGCACTGGCCAATGCCGTCATCATCGTAATGCCCGCACTGGGGCCGTCTTTGGGCGTTGCTCCTTCCGGCACATGTATATGTGCGTCTTTTTTGTTAAAAGCTTCTACAGTCAGCCCAAGTTTTTTGCAATTGGCTTCCAGCCAGGTAAAAGCCGTACTGGCACTTTCTTTCATCACGTTACCCAGGTTGCCCGTCAACTTCAGTTCACCTTTACCATCGCTTAACTGGGTCTCAATGAACAGGATATCTCCGCCTACATAGGTCCAGGCAAGGCCAACTGCCACGCCGGGCATATTGGCCATCTTATATACTTCGTTACTGTATTTGGGCTTGCCGAGTATTTTTTCGATATCGTTACTGGTGATCGTAGCTTTAAGTTTACCCTTTAAGACCAGTTCTTTTGCCTGGTACCGCATAATGCTGGCCAGTTGCCTGTCCAGTTCCCGCACCCCGCTTTCCCGGGTATAGTCTGCAATAACCTTTTCCAGCACCGTATCACTCATTTTAAAACTCAACGGTTTGAGACCGTGCATATCCTTTTGTTTGGGTATCAGGTGTCGGCTGGCAATCTGGATCTTTTCTTCCACAGCATAACCGCTCAGGTCGATAATCTCCAGCCTGTCCCGCAGGGCGGGTTGAATATTGCTGATATTATTGGCCGTAGCGATAAATAGTATCTTGCTCAGGTCATACTCCAGCTCCAGGTAATTGTCATAAAAAGTATTGTTTTGTTCCGGATCAAGTACTTCCAACAAAGCTGATGAAGGATCTCCCCTGTGATCGGTTCCTACTTTATCAATTTCATCCAGGATCATTACAGGGTTACCTGATTTTATCTTCCGGATAGATTGAATCACCCTGCCGGGCATTGCGCCGATATAGGTTTTACGGTGTCCCCTTATCTCACTTTCATCGTGCAGGCCCCCAAGGCTCACCCGTACGTATTTACGGTTGATGGCAGCTGCAATACTTTTTCCAAGGCTCGTCTTACCAATACCGGGAGGGCCAAGAAAACAAAGTATAGGGCTTTTCATATCACCCTTCAGCTTAAGTACGGCCAGGTATTCCAGGATACGCTCCTTAATTTTGTTCATCCCGTAATGGTCATGATCCAGCACCTTTTTGGCTTTCTTGAGGTCGTACTGGTCTTGCGTGTAGTCGTCCCAGGGCAGGTCGAGCATCAGGTCCAGGTGGTTGTACACCACAGAGTAATCGGGCGTGGAGGGATGCATCCTTTCCAGTTTTTCCACTCCCTTATTAAACATTTCTTTGGCAGCAGGTGTCCATTTTTTGGTTTCGGCTTTTTTCTGCATTTCCTTAACCTCGGCCACATTATCGCCACCCAACTCATCCTTGATGGCTTTCATTTGTTGCTGGAGGAAATATTCCCGTTGTTGTTTATCCAGCTCTGCACGGGTTTTATTTGTTACCTTATTTTTTAGTTCGGCATATTGCAGTTCTGTATGCATCAGGTTCATCAGCAGCTCCGCGCGGGCCTTGATATTGCTGATGTCCAATAACTTTTGTTTTTGCTTAATATCACTATTCAGGTTGCTGCTTACAAAATGAATGAGGAAGGAAGGGTTTTCAATATTTTTCAGGATGATCCCCGCTTCACTGGGCAGGTTGGGGGAAAGGCTGATGATTTGCCCGGCAAGATCTTTTATGCTGCCTACCAGTGCATCAAAATCAGGGTCTCCTTTTATGCTTTCCTCGTCCAGCACCTTGATCGTTGCCTTGAAGTAAGGATCCTCGGTAGTGATCTCTTCAATTTTAAACCTTTTGCGGCCCTGTATGATGATGGTAGTGCCACCATCCGGCATTTTAATCAATTTTACAATTTTCGCTACGGTGCCAATATCTTCAAGGTCGCTGACGGTGGGTTCTTCTACGGTACTGTCTTTTTGCGCCACGACACCTATCAATTTGTCAGACTTATAGGCGTCATTTACGGCCTTAATGCTTTTATCCCTGCCGACCGTTATCGGGATCACTACACCGGGGAACAAGACAGTATTTCTCAACGGCAATAAGGGTAATTCTCCCGGAAACGCCTGTCCATCTGTATCTGACTCGTCCTCGTCATTCAGCGGAATGATCGGCATAAACTCCATTTCATCTTCCTGGTTATTCAAATAAAGGTCTTTGTACATGTTTTTTCTTTCGTTCGTCAATATGGCAAAAATAACTGCTTAACAGTTAATTTTCGGCGGATTGTATATTAGTCAAGATTAGTGCCGAAAGAAATCTTAGGTCAGTCTGAAATAAGAAAAAAGAAATAAAGAATCAGAAATGAAAAATAAGAAATATGAAGGTCAATGGAAGTTTAATTGGAAGGTTCAGACGGGAAACAGCAGGGAAGGAACATATTTCCCATACAGATTGGAAACCGCAGCACACGCAATTAATGTTTGTAATATATTCCACTTGTAAAACCTGCCCGCCATTGTTCCCCTTAGCGGCCAGGGGTTTATCTTTGCCGAAATGGACATTAATTGCACAGACCGGGAGCTCATCATTTTTAAAAAAATTGCGCAGGCAGCAACGGAGCTTGATGTTGATTGTTATGCCATCGGGGGTTTTGTAAGGGATAAAATCCTTGGTAGGGAAACCAAGGATATCGATATTGTTTGTATCGGTGATGGCATCCTGCTGGCGCAAAAAGTGGCGGAGCGGTTCAGTCCCAGGCCACAGGTGAACGTATTTAAAAATTTTGGGACCGCACAGATCAGGTTGGATGATGTGGAGATTGAATTTGTGGGTGCCCGTAAGGAGAGTTACCGGCTGGATAGCCGGAAACCTGAAGTGGCGCCAGGATCGCTGGAAGATGACCAGGACCGCCGGGACTTTACCATCAATGCGCTTGCCATCAGTTTAAATAGCGACAATTATGGGAGGCTGCTGGATCCCTTTGGGGGCCTTCAACACCTGCAAAACAAGACGATCACCACACCGCTTGATCCGGATAAGACCTTTAGTGATGACCCTTTAAGGATGATGAGGGCCATTCGTTTTTCTGCACAGCTGGACTTCAGCATTGCGGAAGAAACGCTCCGGTCCATCGCGGCAAATGCGGAAAGGATCAGGATCATCAGCAAAGAAAGGGTGGCAGATGAGCTGAACAAAATATTACTTTGTCCACGGCCGTCTGTTGGATTTGATGCACTGTATAAAACCGGCTTGCTCCAGATTATCTTCCCGCAGATGGTAGCGCTGGCCGGTGCGGAATATATAGATGGGAAAGGACATAAGGACAATTTCTATCACACCTTGCAGGTCATAGACAATATTGCCCCGAACACAAATGATTTATGGCTTCGCTGGGCTGCTGTGTTGCATGACATCGCCAAACCTGTTACCAAAAAATTTGAAGAGGGCCATGGCTGGACTTTTCACGG
>JAKFCK010000129.1:0-1810 GCA_036676685.1 Chitinophagaceae bacterium
CCTTTGATCTGCATCCGGCTGATCTCTTCATCCACCATTTCTTTTGTCACACTCACCACGTGTTTGGTCAAAGGAGCTTTAGAAAGTTCAGGTATCTGGAAAGCAGGTTTCAGTCCTATTTCAAAACCAAACTCCACATCCTTTGGATTATTCATATCCAAACCACCGAGGTCGTTATTAAGTGGCAAAGGCTGGGCGAAGATCTCTGGCTTTTCGTTGTTCAACCAGGTAAACAACTCTTTCTCTACGGTTTTCAACACCTCATCGGAGAAGATACCTGCACCATACATTTTTTTGATCATACCTGCGGGAACCATTCCTTTCCTGAAACCAGGTATGTTAGCCGTCTTGCTATATTCCTTCAGCTTTTTTTCAAACGATGGGAAATAATCTTCCTTACTGATCTTTACAACGATTTTATCATTCAATAAACCGATGTTCTCTCTAACTACTGTAGCCATTTTAAATATTGATAGGTTGATAAAGTAAAAAGTTGATAAGAAGAAGAAGTGTTAAGCAGGAAAGCTTCCAACTTTTTAACCTCTCAACTTATCAACTGTCGATGTGCGGATAATAGGGGTCGAACCTACATGCCTTGCGGCGCCAGATCCTAAGTCTGGTGCGTCTGCCAATTTCGCCATATCCGCATTTTTCGTTTATACAATAACTGCAAACGGGACGCAAAAGTAAGGGTTTTATTCAAAAAAAATCCCAAATAAAATGAAAAATACCGTTTAGCCACATAAAAAAATAGCTGTCTTCCGGGAAGACAGCTATCAAAAAATTAAAAACTGTTTTAAGGTTTATCCCACCAAACCCTTGCATTCAGGTCATCAGCTCCGCCGTAAGGGAATGCCGCCACGGCTGCCGTATAATTGACGTTGTTATTGGACTGCTCTATCAGCGGGTACCCTTCCCTCCTGGGAATCCGGTCCCCGTTTGCACCCGGTGCCGCCACTAATACCGGGTAGCCTGTGCGTCGCCATTCTGCCCAGGCTTCATACCCATGTAAAAATAAATGCACCCATCGTTGTGTGGCAATTTGTTGAATGGCCATTGCAGGATCATACAGCACCCCGGGCTGTGCTATATAGGCAGCCGCGCCCGTGGTACTACCGGTCCACTGCTGGATAGATTGCTGTATGGCAAGTTCGTAGTTCGTCTTGGCGGTAGCATCTCCGCCGGTGATCCAGCCTAGTTTTGCTGCTTCAGCCCTGGCAAATAAGGCCTGGGCATAGGTAACAAGATAAACCGGGGAATTTTGCAGGCGTACACCAGAGCCCAGCAATGAGAAGTTATTAATGACTACGGTTGTAGAGCCCGGTAATCCGTAAGCCAGGCCAACATAATTTCCGGCTGTATTCTTATTGGCATATACAGGCAGCCTTGGGTCATTCAACGGCAACATATAATCTACAAGTGGTTTACTCACCGCATACCAGTTTCTACCGAGCCTTGTAAACTGGTTATACCAGAAGTTTTCATTGTCCCTGTCTGCAAGATGTGGGTACGCAAAATTGTCTGTGTTGGCTGTCATAATTCCGTTGGTGAGTGCTTTATTAAATTCAGCAGCTCCTTTCGTAGCATCCACCTTACTTAGTCTCAGCGCCATCAACATATGAATAGTATTGCCAAACTTTTTCCATTTGGTCATATCACCTTTGTACATGATGTCATTGGTGATGGTGCCAGTCTCAATCATATTACTGGCAGATTCCAGCATTTTAAAAAGGCTGTCGTAAATGAATTCCTGCTTATCATATTTTGGCGTGAAATCTTCATTACCTTTTAATGCTTCTGTTGGCGCAGG
>JAKFCK010000130.1:0-8646 GCA_036676685.1 Chitinophagaceae bacterium
TAATAAAATCAATTCGCGCAAGAGCTGGCGTAGAGAACCTTGATGGGGAATACGGACTTGCTGCTGTTTCTGGAAGAGATCCATTATTTGGCGCGGTGATTAGAGAACGCCAGGTAGAGTTTGCTTATGAAGGCAAAAGATTTTTTGATCTGCGTCGCTGGTTATTATTCAATAATGATTTTGGAACTTGCACAAGACTTGGGGTAACACCAATTGACGGTACCAGGAGAACCGGCTATTTCATTACAGCTAAAAATCTCAATGGTAGTAAATATGTTGGAACCCAGGCTGTTGATCCATTTATAAAACCTGCTACCGGAAACGCGCCTTTAGTAAACCGTGATTCAGCTTTTGCAACTACTGCAGCGTATAATAATTTTGTGGACTACATGTACGATAACTATTTCGTAGTTACAGAAAGGGACAATCTGGATCCTACAACAGCAGGTTGGAAATTCAAATGGTTTAATGAATACTATTTCCTAGGTTTTAGCAGTAGTATTCTTAACAGCTCTTCATACCTGGAACAAACGAAGGGTTGGGATGGTCTGAGAGGCCCGGGAACTTTTGATCCCCTTTTATAATACTAAAAAATCAAATAAATACGGGAGGAGATTTCAATCTTCTCCCTATTTTTTAGGGTGAAGCCTAAAAAACTATTTAAAATTGAGAGGAAGTTTATTAGAATTAAAGAAAATTTTGACTATGATTAAATCAAAAAAATGGATTGCCGGTTTTATCAGTTTCGGTGCCCTGTTAGCTCCATCTATCACATTTGCTCAATATCCCGATATCCCCGCTGATGTGCATAGGGCGTCCGATTCGTTGATGAAAGCAGCTACCAAACATTCCGACAGCGCGTGGGCAATTGCTTATCCAATTATACAAAAAGAGGCTAAAGAAGGGAAACCCTATATTCCATGGGCGTCCCGTTTTGATGAATTGCCACAAGCCACCATACCGGCATTTCCGGGTGCAGAAGGTGGGGGCAAATTCAGTTTTGGCGGACGCGGGGGAAAAGTAATTGTAGTTACTAATTTAAATGATGATGGCCCCGGGAGTCTTCGCTGGGCATGCGAGCAGGGTGGTGCGAGGATAGTGGTATTTAATGTTGCTGGTATCATCCGCTTGAAAACGCCGCTCATGATAAGGGCACCCTACATTACCATCCAGGGCCAGACAGCACCCGGTGACGGTGTGTGCGTGGCAGGAGAAAGTGTATGGTTAAACACGCATGATGTGGTGATCCGTTACATGCGTTTCCGGAGAGGCGAAACATGGGTGGGCAGGAGAGACGATGCCATTGGGGGGAACCCCATCGGGAATATCATGATCGATCATGTAAGCGCGAGCTGGGGGCTGGATGAGAACATGAGTATGTACCGCCATATGTATAATGACAGCACTGGTAAAACTGAAGACAAGTTTCCGACCGTGAACATTACTATTCAAAATTCCATTTTTGCGGAAGCACTTGATACCTGGAACCATTCATTTGGTAGCACCCTGGGAGGAGAAAATGCAACATTCATGCGTAACCTCTGGGCCAACAATGCCGGTCGTAACCCTTCTATTGGTTGGAATGGCGTATTCAATTTTGCAAACAACGTGATTTTTAATTGGGTACATCGCTCTATTGATGGCGGGGATTACCGGGCACAATACAATATCATCAATAATTATTTTAAACCGGGCCCATCCACACCAAAAAATAATGTGGGGCACCGTATCTTAAAACCGGAAAGTGGCAGGAGTAAATTAAAATACCAGGTATATGGCCGGGCATACGTGCACGGAAATGTGATGGAGGGTTACCCGGAGATAACAAAAGATAACTGGAATGGTGGGGTGCAGGTGGAAGAAAGAAAAGATGCAGGCGAGTATACAGCGAATATGAAATGGCCGAAACCTCTCCCAATGCCTTCCATAACGATACTTTCAGCCAATGATGCTAAAAATTATGTATTGGGTAATGCCGGTGCTACGCTGCCAAAAAGAGATGCCGTAGATGCCAGGATTGTAAAAGAGGTAGAAACGGGCAAAATAGATTATCTCCCGAATGTGAAATTGCCTGAGACTGAATTTAAATACCGCCGCCTTCCGGTGGACTCTTATAAAAAAGGAATTATTACTGATCCTTCACAGGTGGGTGGTTATCCCGAATACAAAGGCACGCCTTATAAAGATGCAGATAATGATGGCTTGCCCGATGCCTGGGAAATCAAAAATAAATTAAATCCAAAAAATGCTGGCGATGCCGCAAAGATCACATCAAGCGGGTACAGTAATATTGAAGTATATTTAAACAGTGTTGTGGACATTAAAAATGTGAAACCGGTGGCACCTGTAAAAAAATGATTGATAAGATGCCGCCCCGGCATGACGTGTAAAAGCTTTAAAACTAAATAGTAAAAGTTTGTAGTGAAGAACCAAAAGTCATATACGTTTTTCTTTTTCTTACTTTTCGTGGTTGGTGTTCAACAGGCTTTACAGGCGCAAAAAACTGTAAAGCCTGTTTTGCCTCTGGCCGTTGATAAAGGAAGGTTGGTTTACACTCCTGATCCTATGGGAAACAGCATACCCGATTTCTCTTACTGCGGATATAAAGCCTCTGAACAAATCATTCCCCACGTTCCCATAAAAATAGTAGTGCCGGTGGCAAAAGGCGATGCCACATTACGCATTCAATCTGCATTGGATTACGTAGCCGGTTTACCAATGGATGCCGCTGGATTCAGGGGAACCGTGTTGTTAGAAAAAGGAACCTACGAAGTATTGGGTGTGCTCACCATCAAAACATCCGGCGTGGTTTTGCGGGGATCTGGCATAACCAGCTCAGGGACCACTCTCATTGGCACCGGTGACAGCAGGGCTACACTTGTTGGCATTCGTGGTAAGCTTGGGGAAACACATAATCTATCCCGCTACAGGATTACCACAGCCTACGTGCCGGTAAATGCTACATCAGTTACAGTAGACAGCAATATTTCAAGCCAGGTAAGCGGAAGTAAGATTCTCATTCAACGTCCGTCAACGCAAAACTGGATAAATCTTTTGGGTACAGCTGTTTTCGGCGGAGGCATTTCTGCCCTTGGGTGGAAACCGGGCGACCGGGATCTGTATTTTGAAAGAAACATTACAAAGATAGCAGGTAACGTTGTTTCATTTGATGCACCCATTACTACTGCGCTTGATTCTTTATATGGCGGTGGTTCAGTTAGCTTTTACAACGGCGAGGGAAAAATAAATAATTGCGGCATCGAAAATATCAGGCTGGTTTCTACCTATGATAAAACCAATTTAAAAGACGAGAATCATCGTTGGAATGCCATCGATATTGAAAATGCAGAAGATGCCTGGGTGCGGCAGGTGTCGTTTGAAAACTTTGCAGGGTCTGCGGTGCATATTTTAGAAACGGGCAAACGTATAACGGTAGAGGATTGTATTTCACTTCAACCGGTTTCGGAAATTGGAGGGCAAAGGCGATATACTTTTTTAACAAGGGGACAGCAAACCCTGTTTCAGCGCTGTTATGCAGAAAAAGGTTATCACGATTTTGCAGTGGGCTATTGTGCGCCTGGGCCTAATGCTTTTGTACAATGCGAATCTATGCTGCCATACAGTTTTAGTGGTACGATAGACAGCTGGGCAAGTGGTGTTTTATTTGACTTAGTCAACGTTACGGGCAATGCGCTCCGGTATGGCAACCGCGGCCAGGATGCTAACGGTGCCGGATGGACGGCGGCTAACAGCGTGTTCTGGAACTGCACTGCTGCAAAGATTGATTGTTACAAACCGCCCGGTGCACAAAACTGGTCATTCGGAAGCTGGGCACAATTTAACGGCGATGGTTATTGGGGAGAATCAAACAACAGCATCAGTCCAAGAAGCCTCTACTACGCCCAGTTAGCCCAGCGCCTGAATAAAAACGTAGACAACCTCTCGCATTTGCTGAATATTCCCACAGAAGCAAGCAGCAGTCCTTCGGTGGAAACTGCACAGGAACTAACAAGGCAGGCTGCCAAACCAATGCCCCAACTAAAGGACTGGATTTTTTCTTCATCGCAAAGAAACCCGATTCCCACAAATGCAGGAACAGCTAAAAAAATTAACCAAATTCCACTCTCAGATAATCCCACTGCAACTAAGTTCCCTTCACTACAAATTAAGAATGGTGTATTGGTAAGAGACGGGAGGCTCCTTTTTGGCCATCGTCACGGTGTGCAATGGTGGAGTGGCGGTGACCAGGGCAGGGACCTGCAAAATGCAAAGCCGCACATTACACGTTTTGTTCCCGGTAGAACCGGTACGGGCTTAACGGATGATTTAAATGAAGTGACCGATGAAATGAAAGCCAGTAATACAATCGTCATAGAACACAATTACGGTCTGTGGTACGATCGCAGGAGAGATGATCACCAAAGAGTGAAACGCATGGATGGCGAAGTGTGGACCCCGTTTTACGAATTGCCATTTGCAAGAAGTGGGAAGGATACTGCCTGGGATGGCCTGAGCAAATATGATCTCACTAAATACAACCCTTTTTACTGGAACCGGCTAAAAGAGTTCGCAGACCTGGCAGATCAAAAGGGCTTGTTGCTGATACAACAACATTATTTTCAACACAATATTATAGAAGCCGGAGCGCACTTTGCCGACTTCCCCTGGCGCACCGCCAACAACATCAACAACACCGGTTTCCCGGAACCCGTGCCCTACGCAGGAGACAAACGCATTTTCATGTCGGCAGAATTTTACGATCTCAGCAATCGGGTGCGAAGGGAGTTACACAGAAAATACATTCGCCAGTGCCTGGATAATTTCGCATCCAATAATGGTGTCATTCACTTGTTAAGCGAAGAATATACGGGACCTACACATTTTGTAAAATTCTGGTTGGATGTAATCAAAGAATGGGAAAATGAAACCGGTAAACACCCGGTGATAGGATTGAGTGTTACCAAAGACGTGCAGGACTCTATCCTGAATATGCCCGCCTATGCCGCCATCGTTGACCTGGTTGACATACGTTATTGGCACTACCAGGCAGATGGCACCTCCTATGCGCCCAAAGGTGGACAAAACCTGGCACCACGCCAACATGCCCGTTTGCTGAAACCGAAAAAGACAAGTTTTGAGCAGGTATACCGTGCCGTAAAAGAATACAAAGATAAATTTCCTGCTAAGGCGGTAATGTACAGCGGCGACAATTACCCGGAATATGGGGTAGCCGTGTTGATGGCTGGCGGAAGTTTGCCGGTTTTGCCTGCAGGCACCGATCCGGCTATATTAAGGGCTGTTGCGGGTATGCGACCCGCGGCTTCCACCAATCGAAACGAATACATCCTTTCAGATGGTAATAGGATTGTCACTTACAATCTTGTTTCAAAAAAATGGGAAACCAAAAATTTATAACAGTTAGGCAGTATTTTAAAAGGTTCCACTACAATGAGAAAATATTTCACCATCATATTGATTTTAGCCGGATTTATTTCGCAGGCCCAGTTACAACCGTTGAAGATATCTGTCAACAAAAGATATTTTCAAACCAAAGATGGCAAGCCTTTTTTTTGGCTGGGAGATACGGGTTGGTTATTGTTTGTAAAATGCAACCGGAAGGATGCAGTAAAATACCTGGAAGACCGGAAACAGAAAGGTTTTAACGTGGTACAGGTAATGCTTTTGCATGATATTAACCTTGGGGTAAATGTGTATGGTGATTCGGCTTTTTTTAACAAAGACGTTTCTAAAGAAAACATCACCAAAGGAAATGATTTCCAAGACGATACACAATATGATTTTTGGGATCATGTAGACTTTATCGTTACCGAAGCCGAAAAGCGTGGAATCTATATGGCCATGGTACCGGTTTGGGGAGGCAATGTAAAACACATCAGCGAAGCACAGGCCGGAGCGTATGCCAGTTTTTTAGGAAACCGTTACAAAAACAACAGCAATATTATTTGGTTGAATGGGGGTGACATCAAAGGAACAGATGGTTTAAATGTGTGGAAGAAAATCGGTAATACTTTGCGGGCCGTAGATCAAAACCACCTGATCACTTTTCATCCTCGTGGGCGTAACTCTTCTTCAGCCTGGTTTCACAACGAGCCATGGCTGGACTTTAACATGTTTCAAAGCGGGCATAGGAGTTATGCCCAGGATACATCTGCAAACGAAACACTGCATTACGGCGAAGACAACTGGAAGTATGTAGACTACGACTATAACTTAAAACCTACCAAACCCACTCTGGATGCGGAACCGTCATACGAGGATATTCCCTACGGCCTGCACCGTTCGGATGAACCTTACTGGCAGGATTTTGAAATACGGCGTTATGCCTGGTGGAGTGTTTTGGCAGGCGGATCCGGGTTTACCTACGGTCACAATTCAGTAATGCAATTTTATACTCCCGGAGATTCCGGTATATCGTTTTTTCCCCGTGTGCCATGGCAGCAGGCTTTGGATGCGCCGGGTGCCAGGCAGATGCAGTACCTTAAACGTTTGATCTTGTCAAAACCCTACCTGGAGCGGGTACCCGACCAGGCCATGATTGCAAACCAGGGTGAGCGTTACAATTACCTCGTCGCCTCAAAAGGAAAAAAATATGCCTTAATTTATACATACAACGGGCGAAATATAGAGTTGAATTTAGGAAGATGTGCAGGTAAAACAGTAAAATGTTCATGGTATAATCCCCGTAATGGTGAATACATTGCAATTGGAACTTTTAGGAACCGGGGAACCAGATCGTTTGATCCGCCGGGGGTTGAAAAAGAGGGGAATGACTGGGTGCTGCAGTTGCAGGGACAGTGATAAAGTTTTTTTCGAATGATTGCCAACCATAAAATATCTTTTTTCCTTTTTGCTATTGTATTGCTGGCTTCCTGCAATAATAAGATCTATTTGTTTACTTCCTTCCGGGAGCCGGCAAATGAAGGCCTGCGTTTGCTTTACAGCAAAGACGGGTATGCCTGGAAGTCCACGGAAAAAATTCATTTGAAGCCGCTTATTGGTAAAGATAAGATCATGCGTGATCCATCTATGTTGCAGGGGCCCGATGGTATATTCCACCTGGTTTGGACAACAGAGTGGAAGGGCGGTAACGGTTTCGGTTACTCGAATTCCAGGGACCTGGTGAACTGGAGCGAACAGCAATACATTCCAGTAATGCAAAAAGAAAAAGACGTCGTAAATGTGTGGGCTCCTGAGTTGTTTTACGACGACATTGGCAAACAATACATCATTATCTGGGCGTCTACCATCCCTTTCCGGTTTGAAAAGGGAATAGAAGACGAAAAGAACAACCACCGGATGTATTTTGTCACTACCCGTGACTTTAAGTCCTTTTCGGAAGCCGCTTTGTTTCTTGACCCATCCTTCAGTGTAATAGATGCCGTAATTGTGAAACGTGCCGCAGCGAATTACGTGCTGGTCTTAAAAGACAACACCAGGCCGGAGCGAAACATAAAAGTGGCCTTCGCAGGCAGCCCGCTGGGACCTTGGAAAAATATTTCAAAACCATTCACCGGCAATTTTACAGAAGGGCCGGCTGTGGCGAAGGTGAAAGATGGTTACCTCGTTTATTACGATGTGTACCAGGAAAAAAAATATGGTGCTTCTTTTACAAAAGATTTTTTGAGTTTTATAAAAGCGGACAGCCTTATTTCTATTCCCCAGGGGCACAAGCATGGAACGATCCTGAGAACGGATAAAAAAATATTAAAAAACCTGTTGTAATCTTTTTTGAATATATGATCACAATCAAAAATATACTGGTTATTTTTTTCGTACTTAATATACCTGGGGTGGCTGTTGCGCAGGATACCGTGCGTTACACCGGTAGTACAATGGCAAGTGTAGATTACCACCATGGACAGCTATCGCCTGCAGTTGGTGTACACAACATACAAACTATGCGTGCAAATCGTGCGGACACCGGCGCCACATCATGGACCTACAACCATGCACCCATGCTGGCTTACTGGAACAATACTTTTTACCTGGAATACCTGAGCAACCCCGTTGGGGAACATATTGCCCCCGGGCAAACTTTACTGCAGGCTTCTAAAGATGGCTACACCTGGAATAACCCCGTTGTGCTTTTTCCGCCGTATAAAATCCCGGATGGGTTTGTAAAAAAAGGGAAAACTGATACGGCGAAAAATTCTTTTGCCGTGATGCACCAGCGAATTGGTTTTTATACGTCGAAAAATAAAAAGTTTTACGCACTGGCATATTATGGAATTGCACTGGGCAAAAAAGATGATCCCAATGATGGCAATGGTATTGGAAGGGTGATAAGGGAGCTAAAAGCTGACGGAAGTTTTGGCCCGATCTATTTCCTGCGCTACAATCATGATTTTAATGCAAAAAATTCAACTTACCCTTTTTACAAATTTTCCCGTGATAAAAATCTTATTGCAGCAGGTGATGAAATACTGAACACGCCTTTGTTGATGATGCAAACGGTGGAAGAAGCCGATCGCAACGATCCCCTGATCCCATTAAAAAAAGATTTCAAAGCTTTTAACTATTACCGCCTGCCTGATGGAAATGTCGTTGGCCTTTGGAAATCGGCCCTTACCAGCATTAGCAAAGACGAGGGCAGAACATGGTTGTACAATCCTTTGCGTGCGCCCG
>JAKFCK010000131.1:0-2825 GCA_036676685.1 Chitinophagaceae bacterium
TTGAGTCATTAAGTCGGCCAGTATGGCCGCTAATCTTACTTTATACGTTTCATAGCTGAAATTTTCAACTAGCGACTCTCGGTTAGGAATATACGCTCTTTTATCATCAAATATTTTTTCAATAGCCTTTTGTATCTCTTCAACACTATCCGGGTTTACAAGGAGTCCCAGTTCTCCATTTCTCAATGCATCCACCGACCCATCTGCATTACCTGCGATCACTGGGAGGCCATAATACATGGCTTCTATAAATACGATCCCAAATCCTTCCTTGGTGCTGGGCATCACGTAACCGTCTGCCATGGTAAAATGTTCCGCAAGTTCCTCATCCGGGATATAACCGGCAATAGTCACCATATCCTGCAAACCGAGTCGCCTGATATGGGCATCTACATATTCCTTTTCTACAACATCATAACTACCGCCCACCAGGTATCGCAGGCCAGGATACCGGTCCTTTACCAGGGCAAGGGCTTCCAGCACCTTGTCGTATCCTTTGTACCGGTCCTTGGAACTGAGCCTGGTCAGCGTAAACAAAACGGTATCCCCGGCTTTATACCCATAACGCCGCAGCAGTTCGGGGGATTTTATTTTTTTTCCCGGCAGGGGCAGGAAGGGATCCAGGCAATTATTTAGCACATAACATTTAGCCGTTGGGATGCCATGTTCCTGCTGTATGGTTGTTTTTGTAAATTCACTTACACAAAGGAACCTGTCCACAATATTCAACATATTCTTTTTGCCCCCACCCAACTCTCCCCAGATCTCGATACCATGTGCAAAAAGCAACAACCTTGTGTTGGGAGACACTTTTTTGATCATCCAGCCCACAGGCAACAGGTTAATATGGCTCAGCAACACAACATCGGCCTTCCTGCCCGCCTTCACAGCCTGCCGTATAAATGGGAAACGCTGGTTGTGATGCCCGCTGAATAGTTCAGACGGGAAATATACATTCCCATCGGCATCTTCCGGTGCATCATGCAGGCTCATCAATCTTAAACTTAGCGCACCCTCCAGGGACTCCTCGTACAAAGCCTTTCCCGCAACCCGGCATACTTTTTCTATGCCGCCCGTGGCAGAAAAAACTTTGAGGGTGAGGAAGAGGAGGTTGGTCACTTTGGGAATTAAGAATTATGAATTATGAGTTATGAGTTATGAGTTATGAGTGAATGGTGAATGGTGAATGGTGAATAGTGAATAGTGAAATCTTTGAAGGACTTATGAAATATGCCGGTTTGTAAAGCGGCAAGCTTCAAAATGCAATTTTTTGAATCTGCCTTACCAAAAGCACTTCAAAGTATTACAGGCTTCCACAACGAGAAACGAACAACGAGAACAAGAAACGGGTAAAACCAGCGACCATCAACTTTGAACTTTTAACCTTGAACTTTGAACTATAATACCTTCCCCACCCCTTCCCTGTTTCGCAGGTTCACCAGGCTCATCAACTGGTACCAGTACATTTTTCCATCCATGAACTGCTGGTAACTGTTACGGGTAACCGCATTCCCCTCCATCATCAGTTCTTTAATAAATTCGCTGCCTTTCAGCCACTCGGCAAAAGGGAAACTAAAACCCATTTTTGGCCTGTCCCATGTGGCACGGGGCAGGATATCTTTAAAACTGTTTACCAATAGTTGTTTGGGCAATGGTGCCGGGTACTTGCTTGCCTGCGGCAAGGATAAGGCAAGCTGCACCAGTTCATCATCCAAAAATGGCACCCGGATCTCCACGCCATGGATCATGCTCATCACATCGGCGTCCCGCAACAACTGGTTCTGCATATATAAATTAAATTCCATCCAGGAGGCTTTGTTCTTGTCTTCAAGCCTGTTCACATCCGGCAGGCAGGGATCGCCGGATAGGATGTCCCACACTTCCTTTTCGTCCATGTCCAGCTGCACCGCAATTTCGTGTGGGGAAAAATGCCCCCTCAGGAAAAGGTAAAGACCCTTGATACCGGGTAGGCGCAGGTAAGCCAGGCGGCCCATCTTTTTGGAATAGCCATACTTACCCATTCCCGTAGCGGCACCGGGCATCTGCTGCAGCAGGCCGGCCATGTGCATGCGGCCAAAGGATGGATAACCGCCAAAAAGTTCGTCGCCGCCAATGCCGGATAGTACCGCCTTCAACCCTTCTGCTTGGGCATATTTGCTGATGAACCAGGTATTGATGCCATCGCAACTCGGCAGGTCCATGGCAGAAAGGATACCCGGGAAACTCTCATGAAAATCGGGTTCCGCCAACAGGTATTGTTTGTTCCTGCAACGGAGTTTTTCCAGCAGGATATCCTGGTATTTTTTTTCCGAGTACCGGGGTTCATCAAAATAGATGGACAGGGTATGCAGGGCCGTGGAGCGTTCTTCAGCCGCCAGGGCCGCAATGATGCCGGAGTCCAGGCCACCGCTCAGGAAAACACCCACAGGCGCATCGGCCAGCAGGTGCCGCTTTACGGCAGCAGATAAGGTGGCCCTGGTATTTTTTTCTGCCGTAGCCGCATCGATGTTATGCCCGCTATAACTGTAATGGGTAAATGATTGTAAGCTGTGGGAGGAAGGCTGTGTACTACATTTTAAGAAACATCCTTTGTGCAGGGGTTTCACTTTGGCCAGGGTGGTCACCGGTTCCGGCAGGTGGCCATAAGCCATCAGGTACACGGGCCAGTTTTCATTTTCTTCCTGCAGCCACTCCACCGGGCGGAAAGCCCGGATCTCCGAAGCAAAAACAAGGTAGCCGTTGTGGCAGGAGTAATACAGGGGCTTTATGCCTGCAGGGTCCCTCACCAGGTACAAAGGTGTTCACCGCCTCGGCGCTCGGGTTGT
>JAKFCK010000132.1:0-1534 GCA_036676685.1 Chitinophagaceae bacterium
ATGCCTTATGAAACAATTTATCTTCTTTCCCTCACTGCCCGGTGATGTCCAAAGTTTATTTTATCTTCAGGCGATTAATTTATCAAACATGTATGCGGGCAGCCTCTACAGAATATAAGTCCAGATTAGGCCCGGAACTGGTCGTTCCCATGCTGCTGATCCTGGGATTCACATTTTACTTACACATCTCCAGTGGAGTTTGGTTAGGCATTGTGATCAATTCCCTGCTGTTGTTGTTTATCGTGTACCTGTACCTGCAAACCAGGTATATCATTACCGGTACTGAACTGGTTGTGCGGTCAGGCTTTTTTGTAAATACAACCATCCCCATCGCGGAAATAAACAGTATCCGTAACACCAACAACCCTATAAGTGCGCCTGCATTTTCATTGCGCCGGATCGAAATCCGTTATGGCAAATCAGGATCGATTATTATTTCCCCGGAAGACCGGGCTATATTTGTGGCCCAATTGCAAAAAATAAATGCAAACATTAAGTACACCGGATAAATTTTAGATATGGCATTAGCAATTATTATCATATTCATTTTAGGTTACCTTGCCATAGCGCTGGAGCATAGCATTAATATCAATAAAGCAGCAACTGCTCTCGTGACCGGTGTGTTATGCTGGACTGTTTATATTATAGCCGAGCCAGATAAGCATTTGGTTACAGAACAATTGATGGAGCACTTAGGCAGCGTGTCAGGAATTTTATTCTTCCTGTTGGGTGCCATGACTATCGTAGAGCTGATAGATGCGCACGATGGTTTCCAGGTGATCACGGATAGGATCAACACTAAAAATGCTGTAAAATTGCTTTGGATCATAAGCCTTGTTACATTTTTTCTTTCCGCAGTGCTGGATAACCTTACGACCACGATCGTAATGGTTTCCCTGCTGAGAAAAATAATTGCTGACAAAAAACAACGTTTGTTTTTTGTGGGACTCACGGTGATCGCTGCAAATGCAGGGGGTGCCTGGTCTCCAATCGGAGACGTGACCACTACCATGCTTTGGATAGGCGGACAGGTGACCCCTGTCAATATTATTACCGGCCTGTTTATACCCAGCTTATTTTGCATGGCCGTTCCTCTTGCCATTGTCTCATTCCGGATGAAAGGCAACCTGGAACCTGCAGTGAATACAACCTCCAATGAATCAAAAGAAGCCGCATTTGACAGGAATTTCGTGTTTTTATTAGGCGTGGGGACTTTGATATTTGTGCCGGTATTTAAAACCGTTACCCATTTACCACCATTTATGGCCATACTGCTGGGACTTGGCGTAATGTGGATCATCACCGAAATATTGCACAGCCAGAAGGATACTGCAGACAAAGATGTACTTACCGTTGTGTATGCACTGCGCAAGATCGACACCCCCAGTATTTTGTTTTTCCTGGGAATATTGATCAGCATCTCGGCCCTGGAGGCTACAGGCCAGTTAAAACAAATGGCACAATGGCTCACCGCAACCATTAACAATGATACGGTAATCATTACATCTATCGGTTTACTTTCCGCCATCATTGA
>JAKFCK010000133.1:0-2498 GCA_036676685.1 Chitinophagaceae bacterium
CAGAGGGCTTGCTTTTGGTGAAAAGCCAGGAGGAACGAACCCAATTAGCCAATAAGGCCATCGTAATTACTAAAATGAATGCACTCCTGCAAAAAGCGTTGCAGGTACAGAAAAAAAGAAAACCTACCCGCCCCAGCAAGGCCAGCAAATTAAAAAGGCTGGAAGGCAAAAAGATCAACGCTGAAATAAAACAATTGCGCAGAAAATTAAAGAGTGATGAATAGGCGCCGGGTTATACCACTGACTTTTTTCCTTTGCCTGCTTTTCATAGGAAACAATGCCGTTGCCCAGGCGGGGCACGGTAAGTTGCTCATCAGTTTCCAACACATCGCAAACGGGAAACCCCTTGTGTTACGGGACAGCAGTTACACCAATGCCTTTAATGAAAATTACCAGGTGACCCGGTTAAAATATTATATCAGTAATATCCATATGGATGGTCGTTCCGAGGCTGTTAACAAGCAGGTGTTCTTAATAGACGCTTCAGCCACGGATACATTATCACTTGAACTTCCTGAAGGCACTTACCAAACCCTTTCTTTCACCCTGGGGGTGGATAGCCTGTTGAATTGCAGCGGTGCCCAGGATGGCGCACTGGATCCTTTGAACGGTATGTTCTGGACCTGGAACACGGGCTATATTTTTTTTAAACTGGAAGGGTATTCCTCCTCCTCCACCGCGGACCTCAACCGCATTGAACAGCATATAGGCGGGTACCGCGGACCGTACAAGGCACAACGGGTGATCACGCTGAGGCTGGATAAGCCGTTATCCTTAGCACAAAACGGGGTGCAACAGCTGGATGTGCAGCTGAACCTGGATAAATACTGGTTATCCGTACACCCGGTGAAACTTGCCGAAAACCCGCTGGTCATGATCCCCGGCGCCCTGGCAAGCCGGGCGGCCGATAACGCAGTTGCGATGTTTTCGATTAAACCTGCTCAATAACAACTTGAAAATAAAAGTCACCATATTATTGTTCTTATGCTGCGCAGTTTTCCTGCTTATCATTGGAGCAACCCGGGACGATGGTTTTGGGCCATACAACCCTACGCGGTTAACTTTTAAGATCCCGAAAGGTTGGCCCACGCCCCCGTCCAATATTTTTGCCCAAAACAAATTAACGGAAGAGGGATTCCAGCTGGGCAAAAAATTGTTTTACGACAGCCGCCTCAGCAAAGACAAAGAAGTGAGTTGTGCCGGGTGCCACCAGCCCTTTGCGGCTTTTTCCACCTTTGATCATGACCTTAGCCATGGCACGGACAACAGCTTTACCACGAGGAATGCGCCCGCGTTGATGAACCTGGCCTGGATGAAAACCTACCACTGGGATGGCGGTATCAATCACATAGAAGTGCAGCCCCTGTCCCCCCTTACGGCACCTAACGAGATGGGGCAAACGCTGGATTCGGTTTTGTTGTTTTTAAAAGGAGACACTGCTTATCGTCGTTTGTTTAAGGCGGCTTTCGGAGATGCGAATATCAACAGCCAGCGAATGCTCAGGGCCCTGGCACAATTTACCGGTAACCTGGTGAGTGCAAACAGTAAATATGACCGGGTAAAAAACGGGACGGATACCTTCAGCAATTTTGAAAAAAAAGGCTATGTGCATTTTAAGGCACACTGTGCTTCCTGCCACAAGGAGCCGTTATTTACCGACAATAGCTTCCGGAATAATGGTATCGAACTCAACCGCTTTAAAGATGCCGGTCGGCAAAAGATAACCGGCCTGGCCATTGACTCCCTGAAATTCAAAGTACCTACACTCCGGAATATCCAGGTATCATTTCCTTACATGCATGATGGCAGCATATTTTCTGTGCCGCAGGTGATTGACCATTACATTGCCAAAACAGCCAGGCCCCATGCAGGAATGGATTCAATCCTGCAAAAGCCGATTGTGCTGAACAATCTTCAAAAAAATGAATAGATCTATTTTTTATATACACTTACCGATACCAGCTTCACAAAAAGCAAAAGGTTTGCACCGGATGGCCCCGTATCTTTCAAGCATTGATGCAGCTTCCGAAAGGATGTAAATGCAGCATTCAATTGTTTAAACATAATTAGCCGCCAATTCTCCTAAATTTGAAAAAAAATCAGCGTCCCATTTGAGTAGTATAAAAAAATTGGCAGGACAAACTTTGTGGTATGGTGTGCCCACTATCGCCAGCAGGTTTTTGGGTTACCTTATGAATATGGCCCTTCCTTTTTTTGTGGCCATGCCGGAAAAAACGGCAGACCTTGTGCAGGTCTACACCCTCATCCCATTTTTAAATGTGCTTTTTTCTTACGGCATGGAGACGGCTTATTTCCGTTTCTCCCAAACACATGACCGCGAAAAGTTATACAGTACTTTATCTATATCATTGTTGTGCAGTACCATTTTTTTTACCATGCTGTTATTGCTGTCGCAAAACTGGCTGGTATCTGCGGCAGACCTCAACAAACACCCGGATTATATTTTATGGATGATCGCGATCATCGCTATTGATAAC
>JAKFCK010000134.1:0-3139 GCA_036676685.1 Chitinophagaceae bacterium
GGCGGGGAGCATCTTGTGGTACCAGGCTGTTGCCGCATAATAAGGGAGGCGCGAAGCTATATCTACCGGGCCAGTTCTTTCAATGCCTATGATAGTCGGAGACACCAACACCACACCATTGAGAAACATCCATTGTGCCTGTTGTAATTCCAAAGCCAGCCCGGACACCCTGTTGGTGCCATAACTTTCGCCGACCAGGTATTTGGGGGATGGCCAACGGTTGTAACGCGTAACAAAAGTGTTTACCCATTCTGCCAGGTACTTTATATCTGCATTAACGCCAAAAAATTTTGCACCCGGTACATTCCCAATGATGCGCGAGTAACCGGTATTCACGGGGTCCACATAAACGATATCTGCCACATCAAGGATAGATTGGTTATTTTCTTTAACGCCGTAGGGCTGCACCGGGTAACCTTCATCATCTACATTAAGCAAACGTGGCCCGGTGTATCCCAATTCCATCCAGAGAGACGGTGTTCCGGGTCCGCCGTTAAAAGAGATCACCAATGGCCTTGCAGCGTGGTCTTTTATATCAGAACGCTCGTAGTAAGTGAAGAACACCCCGGCAATCACCCGGCCGGAGTCATTCCACACCGGTATAGTACCGGCAATCGCCTTGTAGGGAATACGTATACCCTTTACAGTTACTGTGCTCTCAGTGGTAACTACATGATCCGGATCCAACATCCTGCTGCCAAAAGACTTATCATCCTTTTGGGCAGGAACAGTTAAAACAGCAGCCAACAAAAATAAGTGTACAAGAAAGAAATGTTTCATCGCGGTTTAGTTTTACTAAATGTAACACCTAATTCAACATCCTTTCCTGGTAATTACTTTATTTTTTTTTAACCGGAAATACTCAGCTTTCCTGCTGGTCCTCGAATCCTTCAAATGCACCCGCCTTCCCCTGCGATTTTTTTTCGTTTAAGCCTTCTTCCTTACTTGTCCTGTTTTCTTCCTTGCCTCCCAGTGCAGGATCTCGTTTATCGTCCTCCAGTGGTTTACCCTGGCCTGCCGGCTGTGGGTGCTGAAAATGTTCTTTTTTTGTGAATGACCTGCCTTCTGGCAGATCTGCCGGGTTGATTGATTTGTCTTTACTGCTATCCATAAAATAAGTTTATAGAGTAAGGATAAATTCTGTGCCATAAATAACACTGCAGCGAGTATAGGTCTGCCAGAATAAAGTCTGCTGTTTATTTCTCCCGGATGCCAAAGGCTTTCTTGATTAGGGAAACTATTGTAGTGGCCAGTATAGCACCACAAAAGGCGAGGAAGATATCTTTTTGGGCATCCCAGGTGTCTCCCTGGGTGCCAAGGTAGGCTGCACCCTGTTCCTGGAAGAAGAGATCGGCCACCGCCCATTCTATCAACTCATAAAACCCGCTGATGGAAAGAGTAATTTCTATCGGTAAGAGCCAGGCCACCCAACGGGGATATTTCAACCATTTCAGGAACATCTCCCGCATAGGATAAGCCAGTAAAAAACCAAAGCTAAAGTGCACGATCCTGTCGTAGTGGTTGCGGGAACCATGAAAAAAATCCTGCAGCCGGTAGCCCAGCGGGTTTTCGGCATACGTATACTTGGAACCATATACATGCAGGCAAAGGTATACGCAGATCAGGAGATAACTCAGATCACTGAATTGGTGTTTCCGGTAGGTAAAAACGAGGAACAGTACGAAAAGAAAAGTGAGGCTGTTTTCTATCAGCCAGTTGGCAAGGTCGGTAGTGCCCACAAAGGAATCAACCCATACCAGCGCAAAGAGTGCTGCAAAAAAAATGATCCAGGCATTTTTCGTAAAAGGTACCCGCTCGTTCGATATCGCGATTGTAAAACTCATAAGACTTGTGTTAGTCCTGCTAAAATAAGGATTAATCAACGGGATATCTCAAATGCCCCTTAAGGCGGGATTTATGACGCTTTCAGCAGTTGACCTGGCTGAATACCCGTGGTATTATTTGCGAACAAAGACGCCGGATAATGGTTAAATTGCATGAACAGCATTTTTTAGCAGCATCAATTTTTATATTATGAAACAGGAGATCATTAACCTTTATGATGAATACACGCACAAGCCGCTCAGCCGTAAAGTTTTCCTCAGGAGGCTTGCCCTGCTGACCGGTAGCACTGCGGCGGCTATGAGCATATTACCCATGCTGGACCTGAATTATGCAAAAGCGGCAACTGTGCCCGTAAACGATGGCGAGCTGTTTACAGAAAGTGTAAAATATTCCGGCGATACTTGTGAGATGCAGGCTTATGTAGCCAGGCCAAAAAAAGATAAAAATTATCCTACGGTGATCGTGATACATGAGAACAGGGGATTAAATGCGCATATTGAAGATGTCGCCAGGCGGGTAGCCAAGGCCGGTTACCTGGCCGTGGCTCCAAACGCCCTTGCGGCGCTGGGCACCTTGCCTGCCAATGATGATGAAGTGAGGGCACAGTTTGCCAAACTCGATGCCAGACAAACGCTCAATAATTTCATTAAGGCCTTTGAGTATGCCGGAAAAAGAAAAGACAGCAATGGAAAATTTGGCTGTGTAGGTTTTTGTTGGGGCGGCGCTATGGCCAATAACCTTGCGGTGAATATGCCGGACCTCGACGCTGCCGTTGCATTTTATGGAAGGCAACCGGATGCGGCGGAGGTCCCGAAAATAAAAGCTGCTGTACAACTCCATTATGGCGGGCTGGATGAACGCGTGAATGCGGGTATACCTGCTTACGAGGAAGCGCTGAAGAAAAATAATATCCGCCATGAACTTTATATTTACGAAGGCGTGAACCATGCCTTCCACAACGATACATCGGCGGCGCGTTATAACGAAGCCGCAGCCAAACTGGCCTGGGACCGTACACTTAAATTCTTTGAGAAGTATATTCAGTAATGCTTATTGTTGACAATAACCTGGCTTGGGTTTGGGTTCAGCGAAGTTTTTTGATACACAGGTTCCTGGCTCCGGGAACCTTTTTGATTGGGTAAGGCCATGGGTTTTATCCGGCCTGTGGCGGGGGTAAACATTGCATCTTTAAAACAAAGGATTAAGTTTGCAGGATACAACCTTAAGCGCATGTGTAAAAAAATTTTATCCTGCTGCCTGCTCTCCCTGGCGTTTCATCTTCTTTTACCTGCCC
>JAKFCK010000135.1:0-1920 GCA_036676685.1 Chitinophagaceae bacterium
GTTTTGTTCCCCAGCGGTTGCGGGTCCATGCATCCACCACCATTTCATCGTTCACAAAAAAACGGTAACCATCGTCGGCTTCAAGTTCGAAAGTCAGCAAACCATCCTGCACAGGTGTAAACATGGTTGTAAACCGTGCAGAGAAATCGTTGGCTTTAATGTTACCCGCAACAACCTGTCCCTCCTGCCATGCATGTGTAATTTCTTTTTCCTGGCGAACTAAAGCGGGTTTGCCTTCCAATTCCTTATTATTAAAATATTCCGCCTTAAAACCAGGCTTGCCATCAAACCGGTATTGATTGTTTACATCAGCATACACCAGTAAAGTATCATTGGTAAAATTGATCGCCTTTTCATAGATCACTTCGGCATTTTTACCGAGTTTGTTTTTGATGCCATCCAATACTGTGGCGATAGAAGATGGAATGCCGTTATAATTACCCAAAACAGCGATTCGGTTATCGGCATTTGGACCGATCACAGCAATTTTTTTGATGTTTTTAGATAATGGTAAAACCGGCTGGCTTTTGCCCGGCATGGAACTGTTTTTCAACAATACAATAGATTGTTGCGCCATTTTTAAAGCATGCGCCTTATGCGGTTCACTGTCTAAAACGGACTCGGGTGTCTGTGCATATGTCACCATTGAAACAGGATCAAACATGCCTAACCGAAAACGGATCATGAATAAACGCTTCAACGAAATATCGAGTTGTTCTTCCTTCAACAAACCATTCTTTACAGCATCAACCAGTGTTTTATAAACGGCTTGCCCACATTCCAGGTCGGTGCCATGCATCACCGCATCAACGGCAGATGATAATGCATCCGGGTGCGTTTTATGGTATTTATAAAAATCATCCACCGCCCAGCAATCGGATGTCACATACCCGGTAAATTTCCATTGGTCACGAAGAATATCATTCATTAATTGATCATTGGCGCAACAGGGTTGTGTATCCACGGCATTATAAGCACACATCACGCCGGCCACATTTGCATTTACCACCAGTTCTTTAAAAGCGGGTAAATACGTATCCCACAAATCATAGGCTGTTGGGTTGAAATTATCTGAATGCCTGGAAGGTTCGGGTCCGCTATGCACTGCGAAATGTTTGGCGCAAGCCGCTGCTTTTAGATAACGGGGATCCTCACCCTGTAATCCACGCACAAAAGCTTTTCCAAGCATAGCTGTTAAAAAAGGATCTTCTCCGTAAGTTTCCTGTCCCCTTCCCCAACGTGGATCGCGGAAAATATTGATGTTGGGCGTCCAGTAAGTAAGCCCCATATAACGTTCATTATTCCTTCCCAGCGCAGTTGCTTTGTTGTGTATCGCACGACCTTCCAGTGCGGAATAGTCTGCCATGCGATGCAATGAATTCGTATCCCAGGTAGCGGCCATGCCAATGGCCTGTGGGTAAACCGTAACATTGAAAGGTGTCCTGGCTACGCCATGCAAAACTTCATTCCACCAGTCATATGCGGGTATGCCTAACCGTGGGATGGCCGGAGCAGCATTCAGCATTTGTCCCACTTTTTCTTCCAGTGTTAAACGGTTCACCAGGTCATCAACTCTTTGTTCAAAAGTTAAATTGTGATTTTGAAATGGAAATTCATTGGTACCCTGTGCTTTTGCATGTTGCAGCAACTGCATTACCATTATTGAACCTAAAAACAAAAAACGTTTCATAGTAAATATTTTAAAATGCGGGCAGGATTAAAATGGGTCATTCTTTTCCAGCATATGGATCGATCGGTTGAATGCTGCCGTCTTCGTTATAATGCAATTCGGCGACTTTGATATTTCTTAAATGTGTTTTACCCGAGATCTCCGTATCATGATAAAATATATACCATTTGTCATTTACTTCCACAATGGAATGATGATTTGTCCATCCTTTCACTGGCTTTAAAATTACA
>JAKFCK010000136.1:0-8574 GCA_036676685.1 Chitinophagaceae bacterium
GGCGTTAATTTTAATTTTTAATACTTGAAATGTGATAAACCTGAATAAGCACATCCTAAAGTCCGCTTTATTCAATTCTCAGTTCAACATAAAAAATATTCGAATGAAAAATCTAAAAAAACAATATTGGGTTATTATTCTGCTTCTTTCAATAATAACCATACCAGCCTGTACTAAATTAAAAGATGATCCATATAGTACAATTATATCCACCAGGTTTAATCCAACTAAAGATGATCTGGCCGCTTTGGTTGGTGCCGGATATTCTCAATGGCGCTTTATTTTGCTGGATTGGAATGGCCTTTGGCGTGCCCAGGAAATTACCGGAAAAGTCATTGATCACTTTTTTACTGATATAACTAAAGCGGTCAAACGATTCATCATAATAATATAACCCCGCTTTTCCTGTAGGTTTTGCCTGGGTGTTCAGGATAGTATTTAGCTGGTTAAAACTGGTGGCGTCGTCATTAAAAAGCGGTTTTTCATTTTCATCGAATGAATATACACGGGTATCGTAGCGGTTGGTATAGCCGGAAAAATTATTCCGCACCAGGCTATCCTTTAGCAAGCGGTTAGACTCTTCTTCTTTCAGCCGGTTAAAGTTACCAGAGAAAAAATTTAGCCGGAAATCTGCAAGCATTGAATTGAGCAGCGATTCGCTGGCCGGGTCTGTTTTAGTGGCCAGTACCTCTGCATAATGCTGCCGGTTCCTTAATTCCTTCTGGTTGTTTTCTATGATAATAATGGATGTGATGGACACGGAGAAGAAAAATAACCAGAATATTAATTTCGAACTGGCCATCTGTGGTACCAAAAAATCAAGCTGGGTATTATTGAGCAGGAAAAGAAATAGAAGCAACCAGATCAGTGAATACACGGCAAACCCACCTTCCAGGTCGCCCAGTCCAAAAGTGAGCGCCAGCAATCCCGTAACGGCGATGCTGATATAAAGTTCCGGGAAGGGATTGGAAAAATAAGGCTTCACCAGGTAAAGCACTGACTGGCATAAAAAATAATACCCGATAGCTACAAAACAAAGTACCACGAAACCGATGACGCTATAAATGTTTAAGGAGAAAAAGTTAATTACGTCAAACGATATCTGGGAGTCTGCAATAAGTGAACGTATAGTATTGCTTCCAATGAAAGTAGCGGCTACAATAATTGCACTGCCGGTTGCCAGGATCACCCAACGGTGATGAGGGAAAGTAAAATCGAGGGTTATTTTTTTCTCATAAAGCCGGGCTCTCAGGAAGAGGATGATCCAGGCGAACAAAGATGCATTAATGAGGAGGTCCCCAAGGGAACGCAGGATGAAGTTAGACCCATAAATGGTGGGATCAAATAACTCCATCTGCCGCAGGTTAAATGGTATGGGCAGCAGGTAACTCACTATCCTTAAGAAAAGAATAACCGTAATAAGAAACACCGCGCCGGTTAAAAAACGTTTATGCTGCGCAAGGTAAAGTGCGCAAAGATGCACAAAAACCAATACAAGCAATGCAGCTACAATCCTGAAAGCTATAGAAAAACCATTGTCTTTGGCGTTGGCCGGTTTCTCCTTTTTAAGGAGGTAAAACATGGTTCCTCCATAAATGGAACGAATATTCCCCGATTTGGATTCGCCCGGGAAAATATCATACTGGTTACCCGCAGCCCGATCATTTACAAAACTGTTCTTCAGGTAATCGTTTGTAACAATATAGTTCCACTTGATCGGGATCAGGGCTACGGCAAAGATGCCTGCGCTATCATGTTTATTCCAGGCATAAAAACCGTTAGGCAGTTCTGCGAAACCCGTCTTTAAGGATGAACTGATGATCCCCGAATCAGGTAACACGTATTGTGTGTTCCAGAACTGCATGTTTAACTCCCCTGCGGAATCCCTACTATAGGCAAAAAGGTAATATGGCTTCTCTTTGAGTTCCCTGCCCAATTCTTCACTGATTGCCCTCTTCCTGATGTTTTGCACAAAAGCGGTATCTGAAAACAACCGGACGAAATCCTTTTCTGCACCATGCACATACCGGTTCATTTTTTTTGTGACGGTTTGCAGGTTGGAATTTGCGGACCAATAATTATCAATGATGAAAGACAACGTAATCAGCCATGCCGCCAGCACAAGCAGGTACAGGTTATTGCTGACAAAACGTGGGAGTGTGAGATTAAATCGCAATGATGATTCAGGTTTTTACAAATTTTTGTTTTTCATTTTATTCCACAAAACATCCATTTCATCCAGCGAGAGGTCGTGAAGCGCTTTACTTTCAGCGGCGGCGGCTTTTTCCATGCCGGTAAAGCGACTGATGAATTTTTTATTTGTACGCTCCAGGGCATTTTCTGCATCTACCTGCAAAAACCTTGCAAAATTTACCAGGGAAAAAAGCACATCTCCCATTTCTTCTTCTATTTTTTCGTGTGAACCGGCTGAAACCGCCTCTTCCAATTCGCCTAACTCTTCCTTTACCTTCTCCCACACCTGGCTTGTTTTATCCCATTCAAAACCTACGGTTTTTGATTTTTCCTGTAGTCGCATGGCCTTCACCATAGCCGGGAGGCTTTTGGGCACTCCCCCCAACACAGAAGTTTTGCCTTCCTGTAATTTTATTTTCTCCCAATTTTGCTTCACATCTTCGTCGTTTTTTACTATCGTGTCACCATAAATATGCGGATGCCGCACAATAAGCTTTTCGCATACCCCATTGATCACTTCCTGCAAAGTAAATTCGTTTTTTTCTGCACCGATTTTTGCATAAAATACGATGTGTAACAACAGGTCACCCAGTTCTTCCCTTATTCCTTTCCAATCCTGGTCCGTAATAGCATCAGTGAGCTCATAGGTTTCCTCTATAGTTAAATGCCTGAGGGTTTCAATAGTTTGTTTTTTATCCCATGGACATTTTTCACGGAGCTCATCCATGATAGTTATCAAACGAATAAATTCCTTAGCTGCCAAATTCATATACTTACACTTTTAAAAGAGAGAAAAATAAAAATACTATTAAGAGAAGGGTAATCACAAAAAGCCGCCACGATGCCGCAAGCAAAAATTTCACTATCGTTTTCCCCCTGCCCTGCCCATAAAAATTCCGCATCGCTTTATATTCATACAATAACATCAGGAGAAACAAAACAGCTGCGACTGTAGAGATCCGCGACCATTCAAAATAATCAAATAATTCCTGCAGCAACATCAATAGCAACAAAGCTATAAAGTAAAAGATATACAGGTGTACGCTGTATATGCCATGGCTCACAAAATAATATTCCCGGTGCCTGTAATAGATGAGTTTTAAAAACAGCGCGAATAAGGGGAGCGAGACAAACAGCATTTGTGGAAAATTATGGGTAAGAATGTTCAGTAAATTAGCAAACAGCTTTTCGCTTTTGTTTCCGTATTTCTCGTTGATTTCAAAAACCTTATTCCGAAATTTCCTCATCACCCAGCCTTCCTTTACCAGGCCGGCCTTCCTTAAAGAATCGTATTGCTGTTTGCTCTGGTATTCTCTTCCGAAAATGGTGACTTTGCCGCTACCCAGACTATCCACGAATTGACTGTATTCTTTCCTGCTCATCTCCTCTCCTTCATTTACCGTTTTTGTGAATTTTCGGAAGGTGGAGCTGTCCATTTGCTCCAGGTATGCGTTCATGATACTGGCATCAAAACTATCCAATTCGCTGATCATAAGGAGCGGGGAAAAACGAACCGGGAAAGGGTTCCTGCTGCTACTGTCCAGTATTGCATAAAAACGATGCTTCGACAATGGAATCCCTTTATTGATCGCCCGGCTATACAAACTGAATTCAGCACTATCCATCGAGTCTACAGCCAGTTTTACTTTTCTTAAAAATTTAGGATCTTGTCTCAGTACAGCCTCCATAGCTGAGTTTTTTTTACCGTCATCAAAAGCACCTTCTTCAATCTTATACAATGAAAAAAATACAAGGAAGAATACAAAGGACGTGAAAATATACATCCTCACGGGATTGAGGTACGCAGCCCGGCGGCCCATCTTATATTCTGCAGAAAGAAAGCCAGGCTTAAAAATCAATAATTTCAAAGTGCTGAAGAACTTGCCATCAAAATGGGTTATGTCGTTGAAGAAATGCGTCACGAGGTGCCAAACCGTTTCTTCCGGTTCTATATTTTCCTGCCCGCAGATGTGGCAATACTTCCCGTACACATGCGCGTTACAATTGAGGCAGTTCCTGTGCTTCCGTTCTTTAAAATGGCTCAATGCAGATAATTTTCCTAAAAATAATGAACTTTTAGCAGCCGCTTAACTTATAACCGCCGATCCGGCATTAACTTCGCTTAAAGCTAATTTAAATCGTATGAAAAAAATCTGGTTATTGTTATTCCTGTTTTGTGCTGCAGGACTCAGCTCCACTGCTCAATATTATTACAAGGATATCCTCAGCAATAATCAACTGATGGCAGACATGGCAAAGTATAAAGCCAACAAGGTAAAGGTCATTAACATCAAAAGTTTTGAAGACGATGGCAGCCCCAGTGAAGGATTTTATTGCCAGAAAAGATTCTCGAAAGATTATGGCAAAGCTGAACTTTTTACCCGTTCCAATATTTCGGGGGCCTCCCTGCTCACTTCTACTTTTAATAACAAAGGCCAGCTGATGGGTACTCATGACAGTTCAATTATTGCTGTTACAACAACCAGCTACAGTTATGATGCCAATGGCCGTATCGCCTCCATATTATCCGTTGTCCGTTCGCAGGACGATGACTTTACCAACGAGATCGTGGAAGAACACATTTACCGCTATAATGAGCAAAACCAGCCAGAGCAGATGATCCGCGTAAAAAACAGGAGGGATAGTACCACAATACTTTTTGGTTTGGATGAACAGGGCAACGTGGGCATAGAGAAAGATACCAGGAGCGGCACTAAATATTACTATTATTATGACGCTAAAAAACGGCTTACCGATGTTGTGCAGGCCAATGATCTTAAAAAAGGTCTTGTACCGGATTACATATTTGAATACAATAACAGCGCGGGACTGGTATCCCAGATGACTACCACGGAAGAAGGGGGTAACTATTATTTTGTCTGGAAATATACCTATGACAATGGCCTTAGGGTAAGGGAAAAATGTTACAGCAAAGAAAGGAGGTTGATGGGGAGCATTGAATATGAGTATAAATAATCCACGGTCTACGGTTGATGGTAAATAGATCGCCATACGCTTGTGACGACTGCTGCCTGTTGAGTTTAGAGAGCCAAAAAAATATACCTTTTAATCGTGTTAAATATATTTTGTTTACACGTAGACTGGTAGACATCGTCTTTCTGCTGACCTTTGAGCGCTAAAGGAATAAGCCTTTTAATCCGTTAAGTTACTTTTTGTTGAATCTTTAAACGGGGATCTCTTCCATCAGGCCGACTCATTCCGGCATCCAAAAACGCCGGATAATCTGCCGGCAACAATCTCACAAAACCACTGCAACCCACTGCTGGCAAAAATTACAGGCTAAAGGCTTAACAACGAAACAGTCGCACAAACTATGAAGCAGAACTATGTGCCGATACCGGCTTCATGCGCCTGCAAAAATTTTTACCTAAATTAAAAGACCCCCGAAATTTTCGGGGGCCTTTTTTATTCAATACGTTACTTCTTAGTAATTCCTTACCGTCATTTCAGTTCTCCTGTTTTTCGCACGGCCAGCTACTGTTTTGTTATCAGCCACTGGTTTTTCTTCACCGTAACCGGTGGACTTCATACGGCTTTCTGCAACACCCTTGCTCACCAGGTAATCTCTGACCGCAGCTGCGCGGTTTTCTGACAACACCTGGTTGCTTTCGTTGGTACCCACGTCATCAGTATGCCCGTCGATGTCGATCATCAGCGATTCATCTGCTTTCATGATGTCGGCCACTTCCGTAAGTGACTTGAATGATTTGGCCAGTAATTTATAGCTACCTGTTGCGAAGAACACATTTTTTGCAGCCATGCTTACTTTTTCGATTACCTCTTTGGCAATTTCAGGGCAGCCCTGGTTGGCAGCAGTACCTGCACGTGTAGGGCATTTGTCTTCTTCATCATTGATGCCATCACCATCTGTATCCGGTACAGGGCAGCCCTGGTAACGGGCAACACCAGCAACGGTAGGACATTTATCCTGCTCATCATTAATGCCATCTCCATCTGTATCCGGGATAGGGCAACCCTGGTATTTTGCAATACCAGCCACATCAGGGCATTTATCATCTGCATCGGCAATACCATCGGCATCTTTATCCGGGCATCCCTGCAGCGCGGCAAGACCGGGAACATCCGGGCATTTATCATCTGCATCAGGAACACCATCATTGTCGCGATCCAAAATAACAGGTGGTGGTGGAGGAGGTACAACTTTAGGGGTTGCCTCGCCGATTCTCTGGGCAAAGCCTAATGAATAAAATAAGTTATCTTTTATCACATCATCATTCAGGCTCCAGCGATACTGTGCCTGCAACATCACATAAGTAGTACTTTGCAGGTTCAATTGGATACCCACACCTGTTGGAGCATAAGCACCCCATTCTCCCGAGTAATAACCGCCACCGACACCAACGGTAAGGAAAGGAGCAATCAGGGCAGCATCTTTCCAGGGCCTGATATTTAAAGTAGGCTCTATTTCAATACCTACTTCTTTGTCTTCTGTGTATTCATTTCTATCCTTTTCTGAATAGTCATGGAACATCACATTCAATTTTGTAGAAAAATCGATAGTACGGGTAATCCCTTTCCAATATGAAAGTCCAAAACCGTAATCCATGTCCTTAAAATCGGTAAAAGTCCGGGGAAGGGAAGAATTCCTTAAGGTAACCGGTGTGTAGATATCAATTGCATTAAAGTGAATTCCCACCAGGCTTGGTTTTTTTTCGTCCTGTGCGAATGCACCCGCAGCAAGCAACACTGCCATAAAGAGCATTGTAATTTTTTGTTTCATAAATGCTTAATTTTTAATTTGAAATGTTCTCTTAATCATGGTCAGAGAAAATAATAGGTATGTAAAACGTAAAGGTAATATCTAAAACCGTACCATTTGCCCAAAATCTTTAACAAAGATATAGAATTAAAATGCGGAGTATTTGGAATTTTTATAGTATATGTAACAGGTGGACCCTAATTTTACATTTTTTGCTCCAATGTCTTCCAGCAACATTTAATAAACACTATATTTGCAACCCGAATAATGCGGCAGTTTGAATTATTGATCAGTATCACCTGGATAGAGCATCCCGGTTTTTAAAGCCGAAATTATCGGCACAGTTCGGGGTATCGGTTCGATCGTGTTGTTTATAGTGGGTCTTTTATTATTGGTCCGGTAGCTCAGCTGGATAGAGCATCAGCCTTCTAAGCTGAGGGTCATTGGTTCGAATCCAATCCGGATCACATTTGTGATCACCTAATGTAAGTAAAACCCACAAAATTAAGTTTTTGTGGGTTTTTTGCATTAGGTGCGTCACCAAAAAAAATCAATTAAAATCAAAGAAAAAGTGCGTTATCCGGTACGTCATTTTCTTAACTATCCTGACGCACCGAATTCCACCGAAACTCTTTACAGACAAGCGATTCCCGATATTGGTTGTTGGAACTAATCAAAGAAACTTTTATCTTGTTCTGGATAGAAATTGACGCACCTACCCAAATCGAATCACCACGTTAGGTTAACAATATTTGTTATTTTTTAAACACATTCAAGCAACAAAGAGGAAAATCAAATCAGGAACTGCGCGGTGAGGATGAAGATTGCTTTTAAAACCAGCTTTGACTGTTAGGTGTCTTTTGTAATGTACAAATTTATTCGGCTATAGCTTTCATTTCAAAACAATCAAATACCGCAGTTTCACCGGGTAATCCTTTCACGATCAAACCCGCACGCAGGGCCCGGTCCCAGGGTGGCAAAAAAGTTCCATTAATACTGACGGGGTTGAGTTTGCGAAGACGGCGGGATTTTTTACCATAGAAAAAATGTATATCCTTACCGTTCTCTACCTCCATCACAAGCCTTGGTTTTTTGGCATATGGCACAGGTACTTCTAATAACAATGAATCTTTCCCGCTTTTGGTCTGGATCAGTTCTACCCTTCCAGCTTTCAGGTAAGCAGCCACGCTGTTTTGCTCATCTCCTACCAGGGCAATCCCCGGGACCCCAGCAGAATTTTTCAACCGGGGTTTTGTGGTGACGCGGTAATGGGTGGCCGAGGTTTTACGCCCCAGGAACGCAGGCCGGGATGCAGCATTGGCAAGAATGATAATGCTGCCGGACTGCAGGCGGTAACTTAGCGGTTCATTAGTGCTCCAATGCCAATCCTTATTTAACACGTTCCCGTTGAATAAGTCCTTTACCGGTGGTCCCGGTAATGCTGTGACGTTTTGCCCTTTTTTAAATTGTATCCAGTGATCCGATGTAAAAACAAATTCTTTCAGGAGGCCATGCCTGCCTGTAAATACGGTGCCTGTACTGTCATATGCATGGTATAAAAAATAAAACCTGCCGTCCTTTTCCACCGGTGTGCCATGACCTGGGCATTTCCAGGGGCCCTCATCCGTGAGTACGGGATT
>JAKFCK010000137.1:0-1719 GCA_036676685.1 Chitinophagaceae bacterium
ATCGGTGTTTTTGGTGACCTGAAGTTTGATTACAGGAACTTCGTGTTTTTGGGTGTAACCGGAAGGAACGAGTGGTCCTCTACCCTTCCGGAACAGAACAGGAGTTATTTCTTCCCGGGTGCAAATGCAGCACTGGTGTTTACTGATGCTTTTGACATCAATGATGCCGTACTCAGTTATGGAAAGCTGAGGGTGGGTTATGCGCAAACTGCCCGTGACCCGGGCCCTTACCAGGTCGTCAACACTTTCGTACTTCCTGATAACACGATTGCGGCAGGATACGGCGACGGTTTTGTTTCCGCTAGCGCACCGCTGCAATTTCCTTTCGGCGGCATACCGGGATATTCCATGAATAACGTGATCAATAATCCCAACCTGAGATCAGAAAAAACTTCAGAAATTGAAGCAGGGCTGGAATTGAAGTTCTTTAAAAACAGGATAGGCCTGGACCTTTCTTATTTCAGCAATGAAAATAAAGAGGGTATTGTGCCGGTTGACGTTTCTCCTGCTACAGGAGCCACAAACATGGTGATCAACTCAGGACTCACCAAAGTGAAAGGTTGGGAAGCAGCCTTAAATGTAGTGCCGGTAAGCACCACAAACTTTACCTGGAGTGCCGACCTCACCTTCAGCCGGATTAGAAGTAAGGTTGTAGATATTTTCACCGGTTTAGATAAAATATACCTTGGAGGTTTTAGTGGCAACCCCGCCATATTTGCTGTGAAAGGAGAGCGATATGGTTCCATCATTGGTACGGGCTATCAAAAAGATGCCAACGGAAATGTACAGGTAGACGTTGATGGTTTCCCATTATTTGTAGATGGCGTAAACCTTGGATATACTGAACCTGACTGGACGGGCGGCATTAGAAATACTTTCAGGTTTAAAAATATCAGCCTGGACTTTTTAATCGATACAAGGCAGGGTGGTTTCTTCTATAACGGTACAGAAGAGTTACTGGATTTTTATGGCGTAAGCAAAAAAACAGCTACCCGTGAAGAAGATTATATTTTCCCCGGTGTAAATGAATCTGACGGCAAAGCCAATACAACGGTAGTAAAACGTGATGCCACCTGGTGGAATTTTGCACAGGGCCAGGAAGAGTATGTATATGAAAATAATTGGGTCAGGTTAAGAGAAGCCAATTTGAATTACAGCTTCACCCCTGCCAATACAAAAATTTTGAAGTCACTCGTATTCGGGGTATACGGACGGAACCTTTGGCTCTCAACCGATATCCCGCACGTGGATCCGGAGTCCAATTCATTTGGTACCAACAACGGGCAGGGTGCCACAAGGATGGCTTTCCCTACACTGCGAAGTATAGGTGTTAGTTTAAAATTGACATTCTGATTGAAAACACTCTAATTTTTATTTTATGAAATCATTATTTGTAACATACATAGCGTTGTTGGTGGCCGTTAGTTCTTTTACTTCCTGTAAAAAGACACTGGATATAAATGTAGACCCCAACAACCCCACAGACGTGGAACCTAAATATTTACTCCCGGTGGCCCAGGTGCAGCTGACCTATACTTTGGGTGGGGATATCAGCAGGATCACGGGTAACCTGGTGCAGCATTATGGCGGTCACAGGAACCAGCCGCTGGAATGCAGGATGATGGGGACCGACGCCGCGGCCCACGCGGCCAGGGAAAGCGAAAAGAAGATCTCTCGATCGTCATCACCTCGTCGAGATCGGCGATGTTCATCGGGCGA
>JAKFCK010000138.1:0-5238 GCA_036676685.1 Chitinophagaceae bacterium
GTCGACAGTTTTGATTTGAGCATCGGCCTCGCAGGATTTTTGCCTTTCTCGTTTTTAGATCAATGTAAAACTGGGAGATCTTCTCTATCATGGCGTACGTGATAGGTGTTATCAGGGCGGGATTCGTATTACTGTAATACAATTCCAGGATGCCGCTCTTGGCAGTTTTTGCCACAAAATTCTGGTTGAGTAAATTACCACCAACGGCGGCCAGGGTTGGCGAATCCTCAGGGGTTTTTAATTCGGGCGTATAAAAGAATTTTGACTTGTTATAATTATCGATCAGTAATTCTGCCACAGTCTTCTTACCAAATCCTGGCAATCGTTTTAATGCCACCGCTTCGCGTGTATTGCGGCTTTGGGCCAGTTCCACGATATTAATGGAAGCTTCCTGGCTAAAGCTTTTAGGCGCATCAGAGCCCCCAAGCAATGTGGTAATGGCACTGGATGCAGAAGATGTTTCGTTTGATGCGGTGAGCGGGAATACAGTCGCTTTTGTTGTGTATACCGGTGGGATCATTCTTGCATAAAAGAACAAAACCGCAGCCATTAGCATGCCTGCCAGCACGATCAGCCACTTAAATTTGCCTATCCTTAAATAGATTTTCTGTATGAGTTCTTTTGAGGTCAATTTTTAAGAATTTTAATTTACATATTTAAAGATGATCCCCGTGAGTATCACCGGTACCGATGCCACCAGTACAGATTTGACAAGGTCTCCCATATCCTGCCCTTTAGGTTTGGCAGGTACGGTTACCGTAGCCCCTTCCTCTACTTTCGGATACACGTTAAACAGCCCGAAATTCCGTGTTCTCCTGCTCTTCCCATTAGCATAGGTGACAAAAACTCTTCTTTTCCATGGCTTTATACCAAAACCACCTGCTTTATCAATATAATACATCAGGTTTTTATGCTCCCGGTCAAAAGAAATTTTCAGTGGGGATTGTACACTACCCTGCACCGTTACAAAAGGATTTATCTCCGGTACAAAAACCACGTCATTTTCCTGCAGGATGATATCATGTTTACTGTTCTTGTTGTTCATGGCCTTATACAGGTCTATACTTACTGGTTCATCTATCGCCTGTAAAACTGCCGCAGCGCTATCAAAAACCGGCATACCCAGCGAGTCAAGTTTTGGTTTGATCACAACTTTCTCCCGGAAAAATTCTGTCTTATTCCTGTACAATACTGCTCCCGAAAGGTTGGCATTATCTTTAAATCCGCCTGCCCTGGTAATAAAAGAGGAAAGCCTTTCAAATTTTGATAACCTGGGGTATAGTCCCGGGTACTTAACAAGGCCCCTCAGGGTAATATTTTGCTGCATCTCAAATGTCGGGTTCTTTCTTACAAAAACCTGGTCGAACGGGCGCAACAATACATTTGCCGCAGCACTGTCCAGCAGCAGGTTGGGAAGAATAGCATAAGAACGCACAACCGTGCGGGTAGGCTTTAAACCTTGTTTGGCAGAATCGATATCCACGATGCTGGAAATTTCCAACCTTCCATATTCTGCGGATTGTTTTATACCCCCGGATAAATATAGCAGGTCTTCCAGTGTCATCCCCCCATACTTTGTGATCTTGCCCTCTTTGCGAACCTCGCCATATATCTCAACAAATTGTTGTTCTCCAAATTCGCTTTGGGAAAATAACTGCACAACATCATTAGCCATTATTTCCACGTTACTGGAACTGGCTATCTCGTTATTATTTACACCGGTGAGATCGATCTCCAGCCGGTCAGATTGCAGGTTTGTTGAGTCACCTGCGCCCCGGAAAATGTAGGCCCTCGGCAGGTAAGTGTTCCTGGTTACCCCACCGGCCCTGTTGATCAGGTCAAACAACCTGTCTCCCTTGCGCAATTCATAAAAATCAGGATAGGTAATTTCACCCCTGATCTCCACTTTGTTGATAATCCCTTGTTTAATTAGGTCGACTTTGACGACATCCCCGTCCAGCAGCGGAAAATCCTCGCTGTTGATCTGCATGATGGCATTGGCATTAACATCGCGTTGCACTTGTTCCTCGTCTTCTGTCCTGATTACTTTTAGGGCAGATGCGAGGGCATCGGGAGTTAGGCCACCAGAATATTTCAACAGGGCTTTTACCCCTTCGTCTTTTTTGAGTTGGTAAAACATCGGGCGTTTGAATTGACCCGTAGCCAATACTTTTTTATCCATGAAATTCACGATCACGAAGTCATTGTTCTGCAGGTAAATATGTTTCCCAAAATCACCTGAGTTCAGGTACTCATACACGTCGATCGCATCTATCTGCCGGCCATTCCGCTTGATCACAATATTTCTCAGGTTCCCAAAATCTGTGATTCCGCCAGCCCGGGCGATCACGTTAAATGCATTACTGAAGGCAGATACTGTTTGAGGCCCGGGCCTTCTCACTTCCCCCACCACATTCACATTAATCGACCTGGGCTGACCAAGGGAGATAGCGATATTTGTACCACCAGGCACCACCGATCTGAATCGCGAGTACACGATCGCCCGCATGTTGTCGAATGTTAATCCCTGTACACTGATTTTACCCAGGCTTGTCGGGAAAATGGCCCCATCCCGGGCAACCACATAATCTTCCTGGAATTCTGCAGCGCCCCACATAGATACAATGATGTGGTCGCCCACACCGATCGGGTAATCCAGCGGAGGTGTGGAAAGTTCAGACAGGTTAGTTACTGCGGCGTTCGCAAAAACATTCGCGCCGTAGGTTTTCTTGGGGCTATAGGCACTACTCCTGATATCATCAACCACCACGCTGTCTTTTTCGATCTTATCATTCTTGAACATATCAGCATTCTTGTCTTTCCCGGTTTCCTGGTTCTTATCTTCCAGCAAAGCCCTTAGCTGGGGCTGCGACAAGGTTTTGGGATCTACCTGGCTTGGCAACATGGAAGGATCCGGCAGTTCGGAAGGTGGTTGGCAAAAAGCAGAAAAACCGTTAAAAAAAAGCAGGGTGGATAACAATATTTTTAAGAAAGTACTCCTTATGGCACTGAACATCTTTATGAGGGGTTGAGTTAATTATTTTGAATTGCCGCAAATATAATAGTTTTATTCATGGCACGACCGGCGCAACTGGTTATACTCCTGCCAAATCTCCTCTAAAATTTCAGCTGCCGGAAGGATGTTTTTAATGAGGGTACTCACCTGCCCGATCTCCAGTTCTCCCTCTTCCAGGTCGCCTTCAAACATACCTCTTTTGGCCCGTCCCCGGCCTAATAATACCGCCAGCTCTTCCACAGATTTGCATTCTTTTTCGGCTAGTTCCACCTCCCGGTAAAACCTGTTCTTCAGCAGCCTCACGGGGGTGAGTTGTTTTAGGGAAAGCATCGTATCGCCTTCCCCCGCACTAATCACAGCATTCTTAAAGTTAATATGACTGGAGGCCTCATGGCTGGCCACAAACCTGCTGCCTACCTGCACTCCCGACGCACCCAGGATTATTGCTGCCAGCATTTGCCTGCCCGTAGCAATGCCACCCGCTGCTATCACCGGTATCGATACTGCCCGGCTTACGGCGGGTAACAGAACAAAACTCGTGGTCTCCTCCCGGCCATTATGCCCTCCCGCCTCAAAACCTTCGGCAACTACGGCGTCACAACCGGCTTCCTGGGCCTTTAACGCGAATTTGCTGCTACTGACCACGTGCACGACGGTGATACCGGCATCCTTTAGCATTGCGGTATAAGTCTTTGGATTGCCGGCACTTGTAAATACGATAGGCACTTTTTCCTCCAATATCGTTTTGAAATGCTCACCGATTTCCGGGTATAGCAATGGCACATTTACCGCAAAGGGCTTGTTGCTGGCCTCCCTGAATTTTTTAATATGGTGCCGCAGCACATCCGGGTACATGCTCCCGCTCCCCAGGATGCCCAGCCCGCCTGCATTACTCACGGCGCTGGCCAGTTTCCAGCCGCTAGCCCAGATCATCCCCGCCTGGATGATGGGCTTATCAATGTTAAATAAACTGGTAATACGGCTGGTAGTAATTAGCATATAGACAATACAAATTAGGTCAAATGCGGCCTGCGCACTGACTGAACTTATTCACATATTCACGTTGGATTATCTTGTGCCCCCGCCAAGGTCAATAGCCGTGTTGTCCCCTATATTAAGGTTACGGCTTACACCCTTTACTTCCGCATCACTGCCAATAAGGGAATTGTTGAGTACGATCTCAAACAAATTGGAATAGGCCCCGATGATAGAATCTTTAATGATGGAATGGTTGATAGAGGAATTTTCACCAATTGCCACATTAGGGCCGATCACTGAATTCTGGATCATACACCCGTCACCTATACTTACCGGGGGTATAATGATGCTGTTGTGAAAGGCATGGGTTTCGTTCACGTTGCCCCCGAATTTTTTAAGGAGAATGGCGTTGGATTCCAGCAAGGTTTCCTTTTTACCGCAATCGAACCAGTTCGGCACTTTATAAGCCTTAAACTTTGTACCCATCTGGATCATACACTGCAGGGCATCCGTGATACTAAACTCGTCGTAACTGTGTAGTTTTTTTTCCGTTAGGGATTGGATGCAGGAAAACAGCCAGGCTGTTTCTTTTATTTTATATACCCCCACAAGAGCCATATTACTTTTTGGGATTGAGGGTTTCTCCACTACCCGGGAAATGAAACCATCCTCGTCAATCTCCGCCACACCAAAATTCCTCGGATCATCCACTTTTTTTACCCCCAGCACAGAAAATTCATCTTCCAGCACTTCTTTAAGATCATATGACGCAATGGTATCCCCCAGCACGATCAGCACTTCATCCGTTCCTACCAGTTCCCTGGTAAGCGCAATGGCGTGCCCCGTACCATACCGCTCGTTCTGCGAAACAAAACTGCAATTGAGCTCAGGGTAATGGGTTTTTACGTAATCCTGTATTTTGTCGCCCAGGTAACCGATGATAAAGATGAAATCCGTGATGCCTGCATCTTTGAGCTGATCAACGATAATGCTCAATATAGTTTTTCCTGCTAATGGAATTAACGCTTTAGGTTGTGTGTATGTGTGAGGACGAAGCCTGGTGCCTGCGCCTGCTACTGGTATGATAGCCTTCATTAATAAACTTTCCGCTCCAAACGGAGGATTTCGTTTACAATATTTTTTTATCCATGCTTTTTGGGGGAGTGAAAGTAGTGAATTTCTATTTAATACCCGTTTTCATCAAAAATATTCGCTGAACGTTTGGATTGTCCATAAATTTTCTA
>JAKFCK010000139.1:0-18565 GCA_036676685.1 Chitinophagaceae bacterium
AGGCGATGCAATTCTCCGTGCATTGGCTGACGAACTAAGCAGTATAGTTTTACGGATACCCTCAGCTTCCACGGTGTCTATTGAATTAACAAACCTCCCGGACACAAATCCCAGGTTCTTGTTTATTGCATGATCAGATTTGGATTCCAGCACGGGAAAATAATTCCAGGGCAACAACTCAAACTGGCCATTACCATTTACATCAAAAGGAAGGTAATCACACTGCAGATCCATAACGAGATCCGCATTTACACGAATACCATATTTAAAAAACAGGTCATTGAGCTGCAGCCCCCGATCATAAGCCACTACTTCATTTTTTATCTGGAGGCTATCCATTTCCGCGTTCAGCCTGTCTGTGAATAAAAGAAGTTTCCCGCCATTCATCACATATTGATCCAGTTTTAGTTTAGCTTCTTCACTAAAAGGTTGGGTGGGTTTTACCATCACCAGCACTTTAAATTCCCTGGGAACAAAAGGTTGTCTGTTGATGTTAAAGAGGGAAAGTCCATAATCTATGTTCAGATTATTTTCCACAAGGTCGTAAATACTGTAATCCATCGGTTCCCCGTTCCCGTTAGCATAGCCGATCAACGGTTTACCCGGCTGGGTAACTTTGGCAATAGCGTTAGCAATTTTATACTCCAATAATGCCTCAGCACTATTCAATTCCTGGAAATTGATCAACGGTGTTTTTCCCTGGTAAAGTGTAACAGGCAGCACCTGGTCGTTATAATGTACAAGGGCAAAGGGGTAAACATATTGTTGTTGCTGACCTTCTTTAACCTGGGAGGTCAGGTTAATTGGCACCAAACCCATTGCAGAAAGGGTGTCGCCGTAAGACACATCAGTGCCGGGCAGTTTTTCTTCTGGTGATAAAAAATTATACTGAACGTTATTGCCGGCCACTTCTTTAAATTCCCGCAACAAGTCGTTTGTGGCAGAAGATAATTTTTTAAACCCGCTGGGATATTCTCCCTTAAGGAAAACCTCTACCTGAACCGGCTGTTCCAGCTTTTTCAGCAATTGCCTGGTAGCATTGCTAAGGGTGAACCTTTTTTCATTTGTAAGATCCAGGCGAGTATGCCATACAGAAGCTGCCCAGTTCAGCAAGAATAGTAGGATTAAGGTGAAAAATAACCAGGCTTTACTCCTCCGGATTTTGTCCATTGCTTTTTTCATTTTGTTGCTTCCGCGCTCGGTTAAAAATCCCTTTAACGAAGTATGCAGATCTTTTTTTGAAGTTTATTTTTTATGAAGGTTTTTTACCGCGATCAACAGGGCCAACAAGACCACACTAAAAAAATATACCAGGTCCCGGCTGTCCATCACGCCGCGGCTGATACTCCTGTAATGAAAGTCGATGCCCAACATTTCCACGTAATAATCGGCAGTGCCCCTGAACACGGGGAGCCTGCTGAGGGCATTGAAGCCAAAATATAAAATGAGGCAGGCAAAGGCACTTACCAGGAACGCTACGACCGCATTTCCCGTAAAACTGCTGCAACAGAGACTGATAGCTGCAAAAACGGCTGCCAGCAAAAATAAACCCAGGTAACTTCCTGCGATACCGCCACTGTCTATACCGCCCGAAGCGCTTAAGCTTTTTATAGTAATGATATAAATAACGGTCGGCACGATCACAAAAAGCAGTACGATCAGTATAGCTAAGTATTTCCCGGATACGATCTGCCAGGGGGTGAGGGGTTTTGTTTTCAGAATTTCGAATGTTCCGGCCTTAAATTCATCTGCAAGAGAACGCATAGTTATGGCGGGTACAAGAAACAGGAGCACCCAGGGAGCCAGCTCAAAAAATTTGTCGAGAGAGGCATAGCCATACTCAAAAATGCTGCTATCCTGTAGCATGAACAGGAAAATTCCGTTGATTAACAGGAACAAAATGATGGCGATATAGCCCGTAAGGTTGCTGAAAAACTGGTTTAATTCCTTTTTACAAATACTCCACATGTTTTTTAAATTGGCTGCAATTTACTATTTAACAACCTAATACAAGAGGATGCTTCCCCAATACCTATTTTTTTTGCCAAATGCAGCACAAAGAACTACATCATTGTCATAATATTCGTAATTGAAAGATTTGTGTACCAAAACCACAGAAAATAGGTTACGTTTTTTTGAAAATTTTATTAGTGATTGTGCGTTAAGCACCAAGACGTTTACCAAACCCAACTGCACCCCCGCTGTAACATGCGGGGGATTTTTTTGCTTTAACCCGGGAGGTAAAGAGGGCGATGCATTAAAAAACCTCACGTTACCGTGAGGTTTTAAGTAATTTAAGTTGGCCCGCACTACACGGCAAAACTTTCGCCACATCCACAGCTACGGCTGGCATTGGGGTTATTGAAATAAAATCCTTTCCCATTTAACCCATCACTGAACTCCAATTCAGTATTCACGAGGTATAAAAAACTTTTGAGGTCGGTAACTATCTTTACCCCTTTATCTTCAAAAACCTGGTCCATTGGCTTGATTTCATTATCGAAATCAAGCTTATAACTCAGCCCGCTGCAACCGCCACCCACTACGCCTACACGCAGAAAATAGGTGGGGTCTCCTGCCACCCCGGCATCAGTCATGAGCTGGTGAACCTTAGCTTTTGCCTTATCACTGATAAATATGCTGTTATCTGTTGTTACCATGAGGCCCCTGACCCCTAAAGGGGAACTTTGCTTAGTTATTTAATAATTTTTCTTAATCCTTTAGATTCCGGTTGGTGTTGTGCTATTAATGAACAACGCTCTCTTCAAACTTCATCGCTTCCATGCCGTTCTTAACGCGGTAATCATTGATAGCTGCCTTGATAGCATCTTCAGCCAATACCGAACAGTGAATTTTAACGGGGGGAAGGTTCAACTCTTCCACGATATCCATGTTATCTATTTTCACCGCCTCATCCACGCTTTTACCTTTCAGCCATTCTGTAGCCAGGGACGAAGACGCAATAGCGGAACCGCAGCCAAAAGTCTTAAATTTTGCATCAGTGATCATCCCTGTTGCACTGTCCACCTCGATCTGCAACCGCATTACATCACCACATTCCGGCGCTCCTACCAATCCTGTTCCCACATTTTTACTAGCCTTGTCCAAAGTGCCCACATTTTTGGGGTTCTGGTAGTGATCGATTACTTTTTCTGAATATGCCATTTTTTTTATTTTAAATTTTAATTTATAAATTTTGAATGAGTTTAATTTTAAAGCTTGTGAAAATTCTATATTTAAAATTCAACATTCAAAATAACCTAGTGGTGTGCCCACTCTATCGTACTTAAATCTATGCCTTCTTTATACATTTCCCAAAGCGGGCTCATTTCCCTCAATTTAATTACCGTTTCGCTAATTGCCTTGATGGTATAATCGATCTGCTCTTCCGTAGTAAACCTGCCTAAACCAAAACGCAGCGAACTATGTGCCAAGTCATCACCTAAACCCAGTGCCTTTAACACGTAACTTGGCTCCAAAGACGCTGAAGTACAGGCAGAACCGGAGCTGAGGGCAATATTTTTGTTAAAACCCATCAGGAGGCCTTCGCCCTCTACGTGCTTAAAAGAGATATTTGTAACATGCGGCAGACGATGTTCACGGCTACCGTTTACATAGGCCTCTTCCAGGAGTAATAAGGCATTTTCCAGTTTATCCCTGAGTTTGCTGATCCTTTTGGTATCTGCTTCCATGTCAATCCGGCACAGTTCACAGGCCTTGCCAAATCCAACAATACCAGGAACGTTCAACGTTCCGCTTCTCATACCCCTCTCATGGCCGCCGCCATCGATCTGGGCGGTCACTTTCACTCTTGGGTTTTTACGTCGCACATACAAAGCACCGACTCCTTTTGGTCCGTACATTTTATGCGCGGTAAAAGCCGCAAGATCAATACCGTCCTTATTGACGTCTACCGGGATTTTACCAACCGCCTGGGTGGCGTCGGTAAACAGTAATGCACCATGCTTACGGGCTATCGCGCTGATCTCCTTGATAGGCTGAAGCGTACCAATTTCATTATTGGCATACATGATCGCTACCAAAATCGTAGTCGGTTTCATTGCAGCTTCCAGCTCTTTCAGGTCAATGATCCCTTCGGCATTCACCTGCAGGTAGGTAACTTCCCCCCCTAATTTCTCGATATGCTTACAGGTGTCTAAAACAGCTTTATGCTCTGTGGTGGCGGTAATAATGTGATTGCCTTTACTGGCATACATCTCAAAAACGCCCTTGATCCCCAGGTTATCAGCTTCTGTGGCGCCGGATGTAAAGATAATCTCCTTTGGATCCGCTCCTATCAGCTTGGCCACCTGCTCACGTGCATAATCCACAGCCTCCTCAGCTTCCCAACCAAATGGGTGATTGCGGCTTGCTGCATTCCCAAAATGCTCCAGGAAGTACGGGGTCATAGCTTCTAACACACGGGGATCCATAGGTGTAGTAGCATTATTGTCTAAATAAATCGGCAGTTTCAACATGTTATTCTAAAATTAATTTATGATATCCTATAACGCAAAATTACTATAAAAGGTTCTATTTTAGCGCCTCCGGTCAAGCTGCTTTTTTCATTTTACCCATTTCGTAAACCAAAGTCTTAAAAACTCCAGATATGATAAGAACCGAACATATAGGTATTGCGGTAAAAGAACTGGCAAAAGCCGTTCCCTTGTATGAGAAACTGCTAAATAGTCATTGTTATAAAACCGAATCAGTGGACTCCGAACAGGTGAATACGGCTTTTTTTCGGCAGGGGGAGACAAAGATCGAACTACTGGAAAGCGCCGGCCCTGATGGCGTGATAGCCAGATTCATTGAAAAAAAAGGAGAGGGGTTACATCATATAGCCTTTGAAGTGGCAGATATCCATGCCGAAATGGACAGGCTTAAAAACGAAGGTTTTATCCTCCTGAGTGAGGAGCCCAAAAATGGGGCAGACAACAAACTCGTATGTTTCATTCATCCCAAGAGCACAGGTGGGGTATTGATTGAGCTTTGCCAGGAAAGGAAATAACACCTCATATAAAGCCGGCAAGTATTACATAAGGAAAGGGTTTTCCCTTTTTTCATCCCCGATTTTGGTCAGAGGACCGTGGCCGCTGTAGACCCTGGTGTCTTCCGGCAACACAAACAATTGCGTCCGGATGCTATTGACGAGCGTATCAAAATTCCCGCCCGGAAGATCCGTCCTCCCGATGCTCCTGTAAAACAGTACGTCGCCACTGATCACGAAACCATCCGCTTGGCTGTAGAAACTGAGGCTGCCCGGGCTATGCCCCGGTGTGAAAAGTATCTTTAATTCATCTGCCCCCAGTTTAATAGTGCTACCCGCTTCCAGGAATTCAATTTCACCCGCATAATTATCAAAAGGCATGTTATACATCAGGCCGCTGGCCGGTGCAAAATCAAGGACTTGTTTTTCCCCTTTATGAATATGGAGTTTCAGGCCATATGTTTCCGCCACAAATTTATTCCCAAAAACATGGTCAAGATGACAATGGGTATTTAACAGCATCACCGGGGTTAAACCTTGCCCGGTAATAAATGCTGAGAGCGCTTCCTTTTCCTCATCAAAGTAACAACCGGGATCAATTATGATGCATTCGTTAAACTCGTTATAAAGTATATACGTATTTTCCTGTATGGGGCTAAATTCGAATGATTTTACATGCAACATTCCGTTGATTTAAAAGATTTTAATGATTAAATTGAAACAAGTAATTTTATTACTTAATTAATGATCCCGTATGGCAAAGTTCAGCAGAATAATTTTAATATCCATTTTGTTCATCCTTCCCTCTTTAATTGGCATTGCACAGGTCAATTCTGTTTTGTTTGGCAGAAACAGGTTACAATTCTCGAAATTCAACTGGCAATATTATCAAACAAAGAATTTCAATGTTTATTTCTATGATAACGGGCAGGAGCTTGCAAAATATGTTGCGCAGCTCGCTGAAAAAGAGTTACCACAAATAGAAGCTGCTACCGAATACAGCCTTCAACGCCGGGCAAATATCATTCTTTACAACCAGTATGCCGATATGCAACAAACCAACATAGGGTTGGAAACTGATATCCTGAGAACGGGAGGGATCACCAAATTGGTGAATAATAAAATGTTGGTATATTTTGATGCGAACCATGCGAACCTAAAAAGACAGGTGCGGGAGGGTATTTCCCAGGTGATTACCCAAATCCTTTTGTTTGGTGATGATATCGGGGAAGTGGCAGGCAACCAGACGCTACTGGATTTACCCGCCTGGCTTACCGATGGGTATATCGCTTATATCGGGGAGAACTGGAGTGCGGAACTGGATGATGATCTTAAAAGTGAATTGCTCAGTGGTAATTATAACAAATTTTCGTCCCTTGCATTTGAGCGGCCCCTGCTTGCGGGACACGCGTTCTGGTATTTCATTGAAGAAAAATATAAAAAAGAAAACGTCACTTACTTTTTTTACCTGGCCAGGCAATATAAAAATCTGAACAAGGCCAGTATGCAAATAACCAAGCTTAAATTTAAGGGGCTGCTTGCTGAATTTATGGATTATGAGACGGACAAATACTATAAAGATATCGCCCGCAGGAGGTCTTACCCTAAAGGCAATTACGTGGAAGGATTCACCATTAACAAAAGACTGAATTATTACCGGTTCAATGTAAATCCGAATAAGCGCAATAACTCTTTTGTAGTCACCCAATATAAAAAAGGCATAGTCCGGGTTTTATTAAGCGAAGATTTTGAATATAAAACATTGCTTAAATATGGTGTGAGGAATTATGAGAATGAAGTGAACCCAAGTTATCCTATTATGGCCTGGGATCCAAAAGGTACAAGGATTTCTGTGGCCTACGTGGAAGAGGGCCGCTTGAAATTATTTGTGTATGATATCATTACAGAGATTAAATATAACAAGACAGATCTCACCGATAAACTGGACCAGGTGCAGGATATTAAGTACATGCTGGACAGCAAAACACTTTTGCTTTCCGCAGTAAAAAACGGCCACACCGATATTTACACTTATAATATAGAAACCGAAAAATTACAACAGATCACCAATGATGTTTATGATAATTTGGATGCGTCGTATGTAGCTTTCCCCGGAAAAAACGGGATCATCTTCAGTAGTAACCGTCCCTCTCCTTACGCTAAGTCAGCTGATACGGTGCTCCCCGGGGAAAGTCGATATAATGTTTTTATGATAACAGACTATGGTGACAAACCGGAACTGAACCAGATCACTCAGCTTACGAATCTCAAATACGGCAATGCCAGGTTCCCAACTCAGTACAATCAAAATCATTTTACGTTTGTAAGTGACGAGAACGGTATAGGGAACCGTTATGCAGGATTTTTTACAACCAGCAAAGCAGGGCTGGATACGCTGGTGATCATCGGCGATGATATCTTAAGAAATCCTTCGCCGAAAGAAGTGGATAGCACTTTGGGTGTGTATAAAAAGACAGATGTTGATTCAATAGCAGTGGTATCGGTTTCTGAAGATTCTGCTTATAGTTTTCCCCTCACAAATTATCAAAGCAGCATTGCAGAAACGAGGATCGCAGGGGATAACAACCAGGTGAGCGAAGTAACCCGGCAGAGTGACGACAAAGTATTGTATAAATTGAAGATCGATGAGTTCACCCTGAGCCGCCGTAATATCACCGCGCAGCCTACAGAATACGCAAAAAAACTTATGCGGGAAAGTCGGCTTACCAATGTAGATGTGGCCTCGCCGATCATCCAAACTCCCGGGGCCGACGCCCAGGCTGTAGACACATTAATAAAACCTGACGACCAGTTCCAGAATGAATTCAGCACAGACAGTGTTGCAGTTGATAATAGGATCGGCCAGGTGATGCCGTCCACAGATCCAACCTCGGCTACTGTGTTGGCAACCGCAAAGCTTTACCAATATAAACCCAAAAAGTTTTCAGCAGATTTCGGTGGTGTTGGCCTGAATAATTCCGTCCTCATCAACCGTTACCAGCCTTACGCAGGCGGATCGGGGCCAATCATGTTGAATAGCGGCACTCCGTTAAATGGTTTGATACGCCTGGGAACATCAGATCTCATGGAAGATATAAGAATTACCGCTGGCTTTAAGATAAGCACAAACCTGAAAGATAATGAATGGCTGGTGGGTTTTCAAAACCTTACCAAGAGGATTGATTGGGGAGCGACCTATTACCGGAACGTTATTTCAGGGGGTGTTCAGCTACAGGACACATCCGGTAACGTGATTGCATATCCTGGTAAAATATTCACGAACCTTTACCAGGCCAATATTAGCTACCCATTTGATGAAACCAAAAGTGTACGGTTGTCTACCGGCATCAGATCGGACAACCTGTCTATATCTACTTTTGACCAGCTGAGCGGTAGTGTAGAGAGTCAGCGTACACTCTACTCCGTGAGCCGGCTGGAATATGTATATGATAACAGCCTTAACCCTACTATGAATATCTGGAATGGTTTGCGGTATAAAATCTTTGCGGATTGGAACAGGCAGGTAAGCGGGATCAAGTTTGCTGATGGGCCTAACACATTTAACCTTGGCTTTGATGCAAGGTATTACTACCCGATCTACCGCAACTTTATCTGGGCAGGGCGTGTGGCGGGTGACTTCAGCTGGGGTAACCAAAAATTTATCTATTACCTCGGTGGAATGGATGGCTGGCTCATGTTTGGCAACAATCAAAAATCCGATGCGAACGGTAACCTGATAAGGGAAAGATTTTTTAACACGAGTAACCGCCCGGACCCCGACCAGGAATATGCTTTTCAAAGCCTGGCGGTAAACATGCGGGGCTACATACAAAACGTGGCGAATGGCAACAATGCGCTTGTGGTAAACAGTGAATTGAGATTACCTGTAATCTCCACATTTTTCGACAGGACAGTCAATAACGCTTTCATCCGCAATTTTATGATCACACAATTCATTGACCTGGGCACAGCCTGGAACGGGGGATACGACGCACTAAAACGGCCAACCGTTGCCTATGGACAAAACCCGGTGACGGTGAGGGTAAAAGCGGGCGGCCTGGGGCCATTTGCCGGCGGTTATGGATTCGGCGCACGGAGTATGCTGCTTGGCTACTTTCTTAAATACGATGTGGGTTGGCCGATGAGCGGGTTATTTAAAGGACGTCCTATAATGTACCTTTCTCTTGGGTTAGATTTTTAATCCCTGGAAATATAATTTTTAAAATACCGGGTCATTGCCCGGTATTTTTTTTGCCTTGTAATGATTGCGGTAAAATCCTTATGAAAAAATATAACAATGAATACACCAAAGTAAAAAGTACAGTGATAGCCCAGGCCTTATAGTTGTCCAGGGGGTTCACGATCTTGTAAAAAATATCCAATCCCAATGCAACCGGATTGTTTATCACATCCCAGCTATTCCAACGATGAAACCTGCCAAGGTAAACCCCGAAGGATGCAATGAATAGGATCCCCGCTGTAAGTATAGTTACGAAACGATTACGGAAAATGGTTCCCAGGTAAAACTCAGCTTTATTCAAAGATATAAATGCTAAAACGATACCCAGGAATGAAGAACAAAAAACAAGCATACTATCGTACCACCACGGCATATTCGTATCATCCTGCAAGTGCACCAGGTCGGTAACAATGTATAAGGCATTTGGAAAAAAAAGCAACCAGCTACTGAAAAGGAAAATTTGCTTCCATCTTTCTTTACGCCGGTATTCCAGGAAATAGCAGCTAAGCACGTAGGGCGGCCATGCCAAAAAAATATTCCAGGCCATGGTTAAGTAACGAAGCGTCCCGGAATAATATATGCGAAATATAATCAGGAGCAGGATAAACACCAGCAGGGCTGTAAGCAACTGGTGGAAAGAGGACCATTTTTTCATGTAAGAAAATTTTTAGACGATCGCAATAATTTTCGGGATAAAGATGATGGCGCCGCACAACACCGACATTAAAGCTATAAGCAACACTGCACCGGCACTTACATCTTTGATGATCTTGACCGTTGGGTGAATGGACGGATGCGCGATATTGCACAAATGTTCGATGGCTGTATTGATCATTTCAAGTGCGAGTACGGCAGCAATACATATGATAGTGATCATCCACTCGGGAGCCGATAGCCCGAAAAAAAATCCCGCTAACACCGTAACCAGGGCGAGGGTACAATGTAGCTGGAAGTTTTTTTCCCCATTCAGGCAAAACCGCAAGCCCTGCCCTGCCCACCTTATTGATCTCAGCAATCTCACCATGTAATTTTTTTTTAAATTATGATAAAATCAGCAATGACAATTCTCCCCAACGACGTACAACAGTAGAAAACACATAATAAATGCAGACACTAATGCTAAATAAAACATTGCTCCTTTTACCGGAAAACAAAAGGACAGGCTGAAAAAATCCTTTTGACGTTCGGTCTTAATTCTCACCAGGGAATATAAAGTAAGGGCCAATGCTACTATTGGGCCAAATGCAATAAGGAGATTGATATTCAATCCCAATTTTTCGTTAAGCCCCATCCTTACCATTAATGGCTCCGCCATATCATAAAATACCGGTATCCCGGCCTCAAATTTCAATACGGATCCAACCAAAAAAACTGCGGCAGGAAAAACAAATATTGCCGCTAGTACGATCACCCATTTTCTTTCATTAAACAAATGTTTCATAAAAAGGGTTTTTATGTGTTTAAAAATTACGCAATTTTTTCTTTTAGTTCCCGTGTAGGTTGCGTTAACAACTCAAACCATTTAAGATCCCGGATAGGGGTAGTAGCTCTTCCGCGCCGGAACGCGGCCCTGAACAACCCCCAGTATTCCGGCATTACCACGATACAATAAATAACTGTAGCCAAAACGGGAAACGAAAGATGACCGTTGCCAAGCATAAAACATTGCAGGCATCCCTCTCCCTCCTCCGTGGTATCATAACCCAGCAAAATATGTTTTATATCATGCCGGGCATAGTATGGCAGTAATTCCAGTTCTTTTGATTCCAGAAAATTGAACAGGTCTTTCCCTAATGTACCGTCTGGAAAATCGTTGAGTGCTTCAAGGGAATAGGGAAAACGTTCAGGTTTACGGATCAGCTTCAAAAGGGGCAAGGCCATTTGGTGGGTAAGCCAAACCAGCAGGCCCGCCCTCCTCTTTCTTATCAGTTTATACAGGTTCATACTGTGGAGATATTAGTGGGTGAAAGAGGGGTCAGAGGAGTTCCATACCAATTGATCTTCCTGCTTGCAAACATGACTAAAGCCAGGACAATGAATAACCCGATACTGCCGACCAGCAGGGCTGTATCCTCCAGGCGGATGAGCACAAAAATAAATCCGTACAGGCAGCTCAAAAGGCTGAAGAAAATTCCTGCAGTTTTCCAACTGCCGAAATGCCCTTTTGCATAAAAGCTGATGAGGAGGATGGTTGCCAGAGCGGCAACCCCGTAGGCGAGATCAAACAGGATATACTCACTGATCGATAATAACAGGCTATAGAATATCACGAGCGCCAGGCCCACCAATACATACTGCACAGGATGAAATGGTTTTTTTTGCATAACCTCAATGATAAAGAAAAAAGCAAAGGTGAGCCCGATGAACAGGATGGCATACTTCACACTGCGCATCGTTTTATTATATTGGTCTGCCGGTTGCACGAGGCTTACCCCAAAGGCAAGTTTATTTTCTGTGACTGTGTTTTCTTTCATCACTGTTGCAAAAGGAAGGTTAGCCTGGTTAAAATTCCATTTGGCGGTGAAACCTTTATCCTTTACCTCCCGCTCGTTTGGTAGCATGTCGCCATCGAAGGATGGGCTAGGCCAGGCGGAGCTTAAAGAAAATTTACTGCTGGCACTCATCGGGATAAAATGTAATTGTTCGCTGCCTTTAATCTTTACCTTCATGCTGAAGGGAATTCCCGATATGGCATCCTCGGCATTTAAACTTACAGGTACAGACAAGCCAACCCTCCCGAAATCATCTACAGGCAAACCCGGGGTTAGCATAAGGTTTTGCTTATTGAGGTTGACATATATTTCTTCTTCTATACCTTTAAAGTCACTAAGTGTAAAACACAGCTTCGCGTTATTATAGTCGATATTCACCTGGTTGATATCCGCCGGCCATGTTACCTTAAAGGTCCCTGCCATGTTAATGGCGGTCTTATATAACAGCACTTTATAAATGGATCGCGGACGCTCTTCGGGAATAATTTGCCCATTCACATTTAGCTCCTGTGCAAGTAAGAGTAAATGAGTTTTTGCAGCAACGTTTTTACCTTCGCTGTTAATGAAGGTATCGGTATAGGGTACAACTAAGAACGGGGCTGACAATGTTTGGGCTGATGCCCATTTACTGCTTACTTCTTTCACGACTTCTTTTTGCCTGGCTTCTCTTTCCTCAACCAGGTTATGGATGAAGATTGTCGGTATAAGCATCACCAGGATTAGTCCACCGGTTATCAACCCTTTTAGCAAAATCCTGTTAGAGGCTGTGGCGGAAGGGGTGGTTGTTGGTTGTGTTTCCATTGTTATTTGAAGTTTAGTCGTTTGATAAAAAAGTTGATTGATGAAGAAAGGATAAGTATGATTGGGAGCATTTCCCAGGTACCGGAAGGCTGGCCTTAAAACGGTGGATAAAGCTGCCACAGCACAAAAGAAAACAGCGCCGCCAACAATCGCCGCGGTAAAAAAGAAACGGAAGTTTTGCCCGCCGAAAATGTTGCTGTTGGTAAACACCCCGGTTAAAGCCCCCAAAAAGCCATAGGGTATGGCAGCCAAAAAAAGGAGCAATATTAACAACATTAAACCATGCTTACCATTAGCGGCAAATCGCCTGATGATGGGTAAGCTGATGAGCAATACAATAAAAGCGGGAACACTGCCACAAAGCGCAACGAGGAAGGCGAGGAATGGCACCAGTACATGGAAATCTTTCTCCCAAAAAATGAATCCTAAAGAAAATGTTATAGCAAAATACATCGCGGTAAGCATCCACAACCTGAGAGTTAATCCTGTATTTTTATAGTGATTTTTCAATTTATAAAAGCACTTTGTTTTTCAAAGTGGGAAAACAAAAAAATTATCTTGTGGCTTTGATCATTTTTTCAAGGGCATCAATATGTGCTTTAAAGGATTTTTCACCAAGCCTGGTGATGGCGTAAGTGGTATTGGTTTTCCGGCCAATAAATCCCTTCTCCACTTTAATGATCTTATTTTCTTCCAGGGCTTTCAGGTGGCTGGCCATATTGCCATCGGTGATCTGTAGTAATTCTTTCAACTCATTAAAACTCACCCCATCATTAACCATTAGTGCGCTCATTATGCCCAGCCGTACGCGACTGTCAAAAAGTTTGTTTAATTGATTGATCGGATTCTCCATTTGATTTAATGCCTTTTTTTCACATTGACAATTTTGGCAGGTTGTCGATGGGCCCGGGGCCATAAACCGGCTATTGACTATCAGTGCCTTGCCCCACGATCATACTTCCACCACATGTACACTCCGTAGGCAATATGTAATACGCCAAACCCGGCTGCCCAGAAAAATAAACCATACCCCACAAATGATAAGCTGATAATCCCCAATAAGATCTCGCTGTAGCCTAGGTACCTTACTTCAGATAAAGTGTATTTACTAGCATTGATAAGTGCCAGTCCATAAAAAAGAAGGCATCCCGGTGCTACCAGGCCAAAAGTGCCGAACTGCAGGAGTTTAAATAAAAAAACGCCTCCTACAACAAGGGGTACAGTAAGATTAAATAATAAACGACGGGCAGTGTTGCCCCAAATAGGCGTGCCTTGTTGGTTACTTTTTATATAAGTGAAGATAAAAGCACTTACCAGCGCTGCCAGGAAGGTAGATGCGGCGATCCAGAATAGGTAAGTATTGAAGATGTCAAAATTACCCTGTCCCCTGTCATCAACTGCATTGATAATGTAATCTTTGAAGCCGTAGACATATGGGTAAGCTACATAAGCTCCTATTAACGCGCAGACCCCCGCGCTTATTCCACTGAGGCCGCTCAAACTAATAAACCTGCTGCTACGTTCCATCATTTGCCTGATGTCCCGGATCGCAGTTAAAGATTGTTGTTGCTCTGACATAAAAGTACTTTGTAAATCAAAGTACATTATAATTTCCCGTCCGGCCAAATGTTTTTTTTCGCTGCGCTCCCCGGGGTGGAGGAGAACATATCATTGAAATAGGTATTAACTTTAGAGACAAACGTAGAGACTATGAAAAAGATCCACTTTTTATATTTACTGTTACTACATTTTTTGTCGCAGGGCCAAACAACGATAAATGGATCAGCTATCGAAATAGTCCGGGATAGTTTTGGCGTTCCCCACATTTTTGCAAAAACCGATGCTGAAGTGGCATATGGACTGGCCTGGGCGCAGGCGGAAGACGATTTCCGAAGTATGCAGGAAGTGTTGTTGCCTACTAAAAACCTGATGGGCTCTGTGCTCGGCAAAAAGGCCGTAGCAGCGGATTATGCATTTGCACTGTTCCGTTGCCGGCAAATAACGGAGGAAAAATGGCATACCCTTTCCCCCGGGTTTTTAAAAATGATCGACGGATTCGTCCAGGGCATCAATAGTTTTGCTTTGAAGCACCGGGGAGAGGTTTTGCATAAAGATCTTTTCCCGGTGAGCACCAAAGATTATATTTCTGCCTCCGTTTTTGCGCTTACCATATTTAATGGTGGGGACAGAGCCCTGCAGAGAATTTTTAGTAATTCGGAATGGGTGCTGCCTGAACTAAATAAAAAAGGAAGTAACGCTGCGGCCGTCCATTCTTCCCGTACCAACACGGGAGAATCTTTCCTGCTCATCAATGCCCACCAGCCAAATGCCGGCCCGCAGGCTTTTTACGAAGCACATATCCAAAGTGAAGAAGGACTGAATGTTTTGGGAGGATTATTGGCCGGCGGTCCCTGCATCCTGCATGGTGTAAACGAAAACCTCGGTTGGGCACATACCGTAAACTTTTGTGATCGCCTGGATGAATACCAGCTGGAAATGCATCCGGGGGGTAAACTCCAATACCAGTTTGACGGGGAATGGGTGGATCTGGAAGTAAAAACCATACGCCTGAAAATAAAAGGCGTGCCGGTGAAAATTAAGAGAAAAATATACTGGAGTAAATACGGTGCCACGATGAAAAACAAGCAGGGATTTTTTTCTATTCGCCTGGGGGCAAATATGAAGATTGGTGTGATGCAGCAGTGGTATGAAATGAACAAGGCGAAAAACTTTTCCGACTTTTATACCGCGTTGAGTAAACAGGAACTCAGCATGTTTAATATTATGTATGCCGACCGTTATGACACCATTTTTTACATCAACAATGCCCTGATGCCGGCCAGGGATACCGCAATAGCCTATAACTGGAAACAAACTTTGCCAGGCAATACTTCCAGAACTTTGTGGACGACGTTTAAACCCATCTCCGCCTTACCACAATATATTAACCCGGCTAGCGGATTTTTATTCAATACTAATCACTCCCCTTTTTTAGCAACAGCTAAAGAAGATAATTTAAACCCGGCTTCCTTTGCAAAACAGGACGGCTGGGAAACCTACCACCTGAACAGGAGTGTGCGATTCCTAGAACTTTTTCCTAAAACCGGGCCGGTGAAATATGAAAGTTTTAAACAAATAAAATTTGATAAACAACTGCCTGCGGTATTTCAATACGCATACAAGACAGACAGTATGTTGCTGGCAGAAGATGAGGTTCCGAACCTGGCTCCCCTTGTGACCAATTTTAAAACCTGGAACAAAAAAGCGGATGCTGATAGCAAGGGTGCCGCGATATTTTTGTTATCCTATGAATATTTAAAAACCAGGCTGGCAGGTCAGGCACCAAGGCCGATCACTAAAAAGGAAGCGATAGAAACCTATAGCCACGTGAAAAATTATATGCAAAACCACTTCGGCAGAACCGATATTGTGCTGGGAGACCTGCAAAAACTCGTAAGGGGCGACAAAGAGTGGCCGGTTTGGGGCATACCTGATGTACTAAGCCCGCATTGGACGACTCCATTGAAAAATGGAAAATTAAAAGTGGTCGGTGGAGATGGATTGGTAATGTTTGTGCGGTTTCCGAAAAACGGCCTGCCCGGGATTGAAACTATCAACATATATGGCGCCAGCGCCCGGCCGGGTAATCCGCATTATGACGACCAGGTTGAAATGTTCCTGCAGCAAAAGACCAAAACTATGAGCCTCGATAAAAACGTCGTATATAAAAATGCCAAAAGGATGTATCATCCCTTATAATCCATCCAATACTTCCAGGATCACGGAGCAGGCTTTTGTGATATCATCATCAGGGATGTTGAGTGGCGGAGCAATCCGTAATGCATGAGCAGCAAAAAGGAACCAGTCCGTGAAAACACCTTTTTCAATACAGGCATCGATGATCCTTTTGTTGATCGTGAAATTATCAAACATTACCGCGATCATTAACCCGGTACTACTCACCTTTTTTATGTGTTCATGAGCAAGCAGTGAGCGAAACAACTGTTCCTTTCGCACCACATCCGTCACGAGCTGTTCTTCGATCAATACGTTAAAGGCTGCCAAACCCGCGGCGCAGCAAACAGGATGACCGCCAAATGTATTGATATGGCCCAGCACAGGATCGTGCGACAAAGTATCCATGATCTTTTTATCTGAAATAAAGGCGCCAAGCGGCATACCCCCTCCAAGCGCCTTACCTAATAATAAAATATCGGGTACAACATCGTCAAAGAGTTCGAATGCCCATAAGCTCCCGTTCCGGCCAAACCCACACTGTATCTCATCCAGCACCAGCAAAGTACCCGTGGCAGTACAGCGATTACGCAATGCCGTTAGCCAACCATCCCTGGGGGCGTTAACACCGGCCTCAGCCTGGATCGTTTCCGCCACTACGCAGGCTGTGCGGTCAGTGATCTGATCCAGTTCCTCAAAATTATTGTAGTTAAGTTGCAGCACATCGGGGAGCAATGGCCGGAAAGCCTGCTGCCAGTATTCACTGCCCATAATGCTCAGTGCCCCTTGCGTGCTGCCGTGGTAGGAATTTTTAAAAGAAATGATCTGGCTGCGGCCCGTATACCTTTTTGCCAGTTTCATCGCACCTTCCGTGGCTTCAGTACCGCTTGCAGTAAAAAATACGGCATCCAGCTTTTTTGGCAAATGATCAGTTAGTTTTTTCGCATAGGCTACTTGTGGGGTTTCTACCAGTTCGCCGTATACCATAATGTGCAGGTAGTCATCCGCTTGTTTTTTGATAGCTTCAACCACTGCAGGGTGCCGGTGGCCAATATTACACACGCTAATGCCGGCGATAAGGTCAATATATTCTTTACCATCCACATCCCAGAGTTTACTGCCCTCCGCTTTAACGATGTTCAGACAGAGGGGAGCTTCCGAGGTTTGCCCTACATGACGGAGAAATAACTGGCGGGTATTCATAATGGCTGATAGTATTAATCAGGAGCGAAATTAATGTTTAGTTTTGTTTGGAAAGGGCTTCCGGCCAGGGATATACCAACCATCCCTGAAAAAAATGCCCAATTGAATAAACACCAATTAAAATTAAAACGATATGCCTTTAATTCTCCCGGTCGATGGGGTACTTCCCCAAATGGGCCACGACTGTTTTATAGCTGCCAACGCTACCATCGTTGGCGATGTGATCATGGGCGACCAGTGTAGTGTCTGGTTTAATGCCGTATTACGGGGGGATGTGAACAGCATCCGTATGGGGAACAAGGTAAACGTGCAGGACGGGGCGGTCATCCATTGCACATTTGAGAAAACACAGGCAATCATCGGAAATAATGTTAGTATCGGACACAATGCAATCGTACATGGATGCGTTATAGATGATAACGTGCTGATAGGCATGGGTTCGATTGTGATGGATAATGCCCATATCGGTAGCAATAGTATCATAGCGGCAGGTGCGGTAGTACTGGAGGGGACTATAGTAGAGCCTGGCTCCATCTATGCCGGGGTACCCGCAAAAAAAGTAAAAGATATCAGCCAGGAACTCATAAGCGGAGAAATAAACCGGATCGCTGAAAATTACCTGAGGTACAGTGCATGGTTTAAATAAAGAACGATGCGAAACTGGCGTTAAGAAACGCTGCTTTAACGCTGTTTCTGAGATTTTGGTTTAACTTTAAACAATGAAAAAAATACTTTTAGCCGTTACAGTTATCTCTGTGTTGAGCAGTTGCTTTATTTTCAGAAAAAAAGAGAAATACGGCTGCCCGACTGATGGAAGAAATATTGGTGCAGAAAAAATTGCTTCGGGAGATCCCAAAGCTGTGAAAGCCGCCAATAAAGCAAAGTTCCGGGGCGGCAATTGATACGCATTATTTTGAATTCTTTTACCCATAAAAACCTACAAGTATGTGTTACGCTTTAAAAACCCAGTCGGGCGCCACTGAAGCCGTGATTGATGACAACTGCGGTATCTCCAAATTTTACGCAATTGCCAATACCCTGGCAGAACACCTGCAGGTGCAGTTCATGAACCAGGTAGATGATGCAGAAACATTGGATTGGGAT
>JAKFCK010000140.1:0-6246 GCA_036676685.1 Chitinophagaceae bacterium
GCAGAGGAAATGTTGAATAAGTAAACCATATAGCCATTCCGGCATTTTATCTCATTCCGGCATTAAAACAATTCGATATGCAACCGTGGAATTTTGCACTGCCGGCTCATTTAAAAAAGCCCCTGTTGTTATTGAACAACGCAAATAAGCAAAAAGCCTTAAGAAAAAGGTCCCTGGTAACCCTTTCAATAATTCATTTTTTAATCAGCAAAACAACGTCAATGAAAGAAAGTACAATCTCTTCCAACCAATCCCTACATTCCATCAGTACTACCGAACGGATCAGGGCACTGGACATTATGCGGGGCATCGTTTTACTCGGTATTTTATTGATGAATATAAATGGCTTCGGCCTGGTAAATGCCTATTCCAATCCGACTGTTTCCGGTGGTGCTACCGGTTTGAATCTTTATACATGGATGACCTCAAACCTTTTTTTTGAAGGCACCATGAGAGCTTTGTTTTCACTGCTGTTTGGTATTGGCATGTTTATCCTGCTGAACCGGAGTAAAGAAAGAGAAGCAGGAATTGCAGGCCCGGACATTTATTTCAGGCGGCTAACATGGATGTTGTTTTTTGGTCTCGTGCACGGCTACCTGTTACTCTGGACAGGAGAAATATTATATGACTATGCACTGATGGGATTCCTGGTTTATTCCTTCAGGAACATGGCTCCCGGCAAACTTATACTCATTGCGTGTTTCCTGGTAGCAGTGGGTACCCTCTGGTCAAATATAGATCATCGGGGTAATGTGAAAATGGTGCAGGATGTAGACATTGCTCAATCACAAACAGCGGCAGGAATAGCTTTAACCACAGGGCAAACTGAAAGCATAAAAAAATGGGAAGAAATTCAACATAAAAAATCTCCGGCATATATAAAAGAGTACACTGAAAAAATGCAGGGAGATTATTTTACTGTTGTAAAACACCTTGCTCCCAAAAACATGGAATCAGATACCACCTGGTTTTACAAATATAATCTATGGGATATTCTCAGCATGATGCTGATTGGTATTGCATTCTTTAAATGGGACATTTTTTCAGGAAAAAGATCCTACCTCTTTTACGGGGTGATGGCAGTGTCCGGTTATTTGATCGGCATCAGTATTAATTATTACGAAATGCAGCTGATCCTGGAAAATAACTTTTCTTTCCTGGCCTTTTCCCAGGCAGATAATACCTATTACCTGGGTCGGCTGGCCGTGGCCATGGGGCATATTGGTGCCATCATGTTATTCGCTAAAGCCCCGGGATTAAAGTGGCTTAAGTTCAGGCTGGCCGCCGTTGGGCAAATGGCGCTTACGAATTACATTATGCATTCGGTCATTTGTATGATCGTATTTACAGGCGTGGGTTTTGGATTGTTTGGGCAACTGCAACGGTACCAATTGTTATATGTGGTGCTGGCGATCTGGGTGTTCCAGTTAGTGGTATCGCCGATATGGTTAAAGTATTTTGAGTTTGGGCCCCTTGAATGGTTATGGCGAAGGCTGAGTTATTTGCAAAAACCCGTGTTTAAAAAGAACCCTATAGGCAAAGAAGTGGTTGTTGTACAACCGGTTATTTCACCGTCATTTAACCAATGATAGCTTGGGCACATTTATCGCGGAACCTGGTTTTAATGGTTACACTTTTATCCGGGTAAGATTTTTTTTATCTTGTTCATTCAACTAAATGTTTCACTAATGCAACAGTCGCGGCAGCTTGCAGCAATTATGTTTGCCGATATAGTTGGTTACACTGCCATCATGCAGGAGGATGAATCACAGGCGTTTTTATTCAGGAACAAACTTCAACAGAAATTACAGCAGGAAGTAACCGGGCATGAGGGGGTTATCCTGCAGTTCATGGGTGACGGGGCCTTGTGTAAATTCTCCAGCAGCACGGAGGCCGTAAAGGCCGCCGTTGCCGTGCAATTAGAGATGCTCAGGCCGCCCGTAGTGCCCCTGAGGATCGGGTTACATACCGGGGATGTGGTGATGGAAGGAAACAATGCTTATGGTGATGGTGTGAACATTGCCTCCCGGCTGGAAAGTTTTGCCATTCCGGGTAGTATTTTCATTTCCGCCAAAGTGCATGACGACATTAAAAATCACCGTGACCTGGAAACTATTTCACTCGGTGAATTCAGGTTAAAAAATGTAAATAAACCGGTTGAAATTTTTGCCGTGAGTAATACCGGGATAAAAATTCCGACCGCTGCCAGCCTGGAAGGCAAGGGAGAAAAAGCAAAGCAGCAATGTATGCTGGTGCTGCCCTTTGTAAATATGAGCAACGACCCCGAACAGGAATTTTTTAGTGATGGCCTTACAGAAGAATTAATAGCTGCCTTATCCAAACTTCAAAATATCCGGATCATCTCGCGTACCACTTCTATGAAGTATAAGGAAACTACCAAGGATACTAAAACTATTGCACTGGAAACCGGTGCCGACTATATCATGGAAGGCAGCGTGAGAAAACAAGGCAACAATTTACGCATCACCGCACAGTTTGTAGATGCCGCCCGGGACCTGCACATTTGGTCTGAAAGCTACCGGGGCACCATGGAAGATATATTCGATATACAACAAAAAGTTTCGTGCAAGATCATGGATGCATTAAAAATTCAGTTGAGCCTTGCAGAACAACTAACACTGAAGAAACGTTATACTGACAACAGCGAGGCATTTCAATTATACCTGCAGGGCCGGCATGCCTGGAAAAAAAGAAATGAAGAAGGCCTGCAGGCTGCCATCACTTATTTTGAAAAAGCCCTGCAAAAGGATGAGGACTATGCACTGGCATGGGCAGGCATTGCGGACACCTATAGCCTGATGGGGGAATATAGTAACGTTTCCCGCAGGAAATACCTGCCTAAACAAATGGCGGCTATTCACCGGGCGCTTGAACTGGATAACCGGCTCGGCGAGGCGCATATCTCGTTGGCCATTTCATTGATGTTAAATGACTGGGACTGGAAAAATGCCGAAAAAGAATATAAGAAAGGACTTGAATTAAGTCCTAACTATGCCACGGGACACCATTGGTATGCAGAATGGCTGCTGTTTACAGGTAATATTGAAGAAGCTTACAGGGAAATTTCCCTGGCGGTAGAACTGGATCCCGGCTCCCAGGGAATCCTGAAAGACAAAGGGATTTTTTATTATTACAGCCGCCAGTACGACAAGGCCATCGATATGGCGCTGATGACCCTGGAACTGCACCCGGAATTTTTTGTGGCACACAGGCTCCTGTCCCTTTGTTACGAAAGAACAAAGGACTATGCTGCAGCCATAAAACACAACCAGCTGTGGGGAGAAGGCACGGGCAATAAATGGAAAACAAGGATTGCCCTGGCGCAGATCCAGGCTGCTGCGGGCCAGGAGGCGGATGCAAAGAAAATCCTTGACAGTATAAATACGGAGGAATTCGAGGGGGGTAATGATTACCGGGGGGTTGCACTGGTGTATGCAGCGCTTGGAGATGTTGACAAGTCTTTTGAATGGCTGGATAAAAGCTTCCGGATGCACGAGGAATCTTTGTGCAGTATAAAGGTAGATCCCAAACTGGATGGTTTACGGTCCGACCCACGCTTTAATGAATTTTTGCAAAAAGTCCGGTTGGCATAAACCAGATAGTTAGCTTAATGACCATCCGGACTACTGGCATAAAGTGCACTAATTTTTAGAGGCGAACATCTGCTGTAAACACTAAACTTGTAAATTTATTTATGTTTACAGAAAAAACGTTTACATAAAAAAGAAAGAATAATGGTATATTCCAGTGAGCCAGCTTGATCTCGATGCATACCCTGAAATCTCCACTACCCTGTTCAGCATGACAATTACAGGGGAACAAGGTGCAGGACGGTTTGGAGCTGCGCAATCAATGAAAATGGCGGACCGGCGAGAAGGCGAATGCTCCTGGCTCCTGGCCATGGATGAAATCAGCCAGCCCCTCTTAAGAATCCGGAGCTGCCTTTTTTAATATCTCTATATTTTCATTCAATATCCATTTGGATTAATTATCTTTCGTAAGCCTTGATAATCAGTAAACCCAACCGGGGATTAACGTATATCAAAACTAAAGCACTGCAATTTTTTGAACTAATCTATGATTCTTACCTGCTGAGCCGATCTATCCGGAAGTTACCTATCAATTCCTTTTAATGGAAGCGTGAAAACATGCCCTGCATCCAATAGAAAAGAAACATACACTTTTAAATAAAGCCATCATACCATGAACCAAAAAACAACTTTTTACAACATTGTATTTGCAGGGATTCTTTTCCTATGTTTAACCTTTTCTGCATGTACTACTCATGAAAATCCTATAGAGGTAAAAGCGGACCCGACAGCTGCCAATATCACAACTTATTCAAAAGTCTGGGACGAAATCATGAACAAAGGAAAACTGGATATGTTCAATGATTCCAATTTCACTAAAGATGTAGTAATGCATGCAAGCCCGGCGGATGTTATCGGGATAGATAGTGCCAAAGCATACTATGGCAACTTTCTTACAGGGTTCTCCAACATACAATTCACTATCAAAGATATTTTCGGGCAGGGTGACAAGCTTGTAAAATACTGGAACTTCAAGGGAACACACACCGGCTTATTCTTCGGTATACCAGCAACAGGCAAAACCATAAGCATAGATGGAACAACACTCGTGCGCATGTTCAATGGTAAAATTGCAGAGGAAAGAGATTTTTATGATAACCTGGATTTTATGACACAGCTGGGACTGATACCGCCTGCAGGGCAATAATTTTTCCCGGAAGAGAATCCCGGGAAAAAGTTTCCGGCGCCTTATCAGAAGTCCCTTGATCGACATCGAATGTATTGAATCCGGTGATCTGAAAATGTAAGAATACGATGCAGTCAAAATCAATAAAAGGAAATTCGATAGAAGAAATTAATACCGCACTACAGCAAAGTATGGCCGATGCCTATAGGCCAACGTTGGCTATAATTTTTATCTCTGTCAGGCAGGACAGAAAAGCGATATGCGAAATCCTTCATAAAGAAGGAATTGATATTATTGGTGCTACCTCCTGCGGAGAATTTATTAATGGATCCCAGGATGAAGGTTCGATTGTTATCCTGTTACTCGATTTATCCCGGGAGGCTTACTCCATTTTATTTGAAGAAATTGCTGACACTGCATTTAGGTCATTTACCAATGAGCGGCCTTATTATATCATTGCCTGGGACAAAGACATGCCGCGAAATATTGCAGTCATCCGGAAACTGGATGAACGATCTGCGATCGTTGAACTCAATAGCCAATCAGCGGTTGAGTCGTTGAAACAACAAATAAGAATTGCAGCGGCAAACAATCAATGGAAGTTTGCTCCGGGAGTTGCGAATGCAGTTGAGAAATCTAAGAACGAAGAAAGCACTTTTATACTCACAGGTCTTTATACAGATAGATTGCTTGAGGCCCTGCAGAATAGGAGCGGCAGTATAAAAATTTTATCAGTTGACCGGCCCTCTAATTCCGTCATCATAAGAACCACAGCAAAAATTATGATTGATCAGTTGCTTCCCCTGAAAGAAGTGATATTTATTGATCTCCGTGCAGAACCACGTTCTGAAACAGGTATCATTGGTTATAACCGCAGTTTTCATGGTATTAATGCTGTTGACTATTCCATTCCTGCTGCCAATGGAAAAAATATTGTTGCAGGAGTAAAGGAACAAAGAATGGAAGAAGCTGATCTTGATATTTATAAAAGAGTGCTGCCTTCACCCATTGCAGCTGCCGCTATCACCAATCATGCAACCGTTATAGCATCTATTATTGGCGGTGCCGGTAATAGTTTTTATGATGGAAGAGGAATCGCTTATGGCTGTACGTTTTTTCCCAGTTCGTTTGACAATCTCTTTGCGGATGATGCCGCCAAACTTTTCCGTCTCCGCCTGCACAAAGGCGGCGAACTGGGCGGGCGTGGTGTAGTCGGCGCGCGAGCCGATCTCCTTGAGGCGCGCCAGGATCTCGGGCTTTTCCAGGAACACCTTCAATTCGCGATTGAGCGCGTCGACGATGGGGGCCGGCGTGCCCGCCGGCAGGAAGATGCCGAACCACGATGACACGTCGTAGGCACCGAGCAGGTCCGGTGCGCTCTCGCGCATCGTCGGGATGTCCGGCGCGATCGCAGCGCGCTCGGTCGTCGTCACCGCGAGGGCGCGCAACTGGCCGGCCTGCGCCTGGGGCAGCGAGGGGAAGAGATTGTCAAATAGCACCTGCACCTGG
>JAKFCK010000141.1:0-1559 GCA_036676685.1 Chitinophagaceae bacterium
TGGTCACCATTTTTATATTTACGGCGGTAGATATAAGCTGCAATACGTGGCAGCCTGGCGATCAGGTCCATGGAATCATCAAACATGGAATCCCAGTAATCTTTTTTGCTCATGCCGGCTGCATATTTTTTTGCGAACTGGCTTTCGGTCTGCAGGGCCATTATGGCTACCACAAACTGTGTCATGGGATGGGTAGACACGGGCAGGGCTTCTATAGTCGCGAAAACGTGGTTAGGCACGTGGCTCCTGCGCTGCCAGGTGCTGGTTAAATGGTTCACCTCTTCCTCCTTAGGCAGTTCCCCCAGTAACATCAGTAAAAACAAACCTTCCGGCAGCGGTTCTGAACCACCGGGAGCTTTTGGCAATTTCTGCTGCAGTTCCGGGATAGTGTGGCCGCGAAAACGGATACCTTCCTGTGCATCCAATAAAGACGTTTCGGTAACAAGACCAGTAATACCCCGCATGCCCTGGTATACCTGCGACAAGGTCACCTCACCAATTTTTTTATCACCATGTTGTTTTATTAATTCCTTGATTTCTGCAGATACGCTATCTGCTTTTTTCTTAAACTTTTCTTTAATAATACCCATAGTATTTTTATTGATGTTATCCGGCCTATAATATATTATTGCCTTACGGTGAATACAATAAATAAATGCTGCTGCTGGTATATGTGTGTTGTAACCCTATTGTTTACATATCATTGCACATGCAAATAAATCGCTTAAAATTACGATGACTGCCTTTGTTAAACAAAAGTTTTGCAATAAAGTTTGTGATTCGAACTGCGGCTCTACTTGGGCGCCCGTTTATAAAGGTAAAACGCAATTATCCCGAAAATAAAATTGGGAATCCATGCTGCCAGCCAGGGAGAAAAGTTGCCTTTTGTTGCAAAAACAACACTAATGCGGCTGAACAGGATATACAATACGCACAAAATGAACCCGACGGCCATGTGCATCCCGCTGCCGCCCCGCACTTTTTTAGATGCAAGGGATGCCCCGATCACCGTGAGGATCAAAACAGAAAATGGCACGGCATCGCGGTTGTATCGTTCTACCTGGAGGGCACTTAAAGATTCGGAACCACGCATTTTTTCCAGGCGGATAAAATTATCCAGTTCCGGGGTAGACATCTGGTCCTTGAGGTACTCATCTTTCCTGAGATCTATGGGTTTAAAATTATAGCTTTTATTCAGGGTAGCGTGGATCTTTATGTTTTCGGTTTTTTCCAGGAATCTTCTTTCCTGCACATTCGACAGTTTCCATTCCCTGGTGGCTGTATCCCAGTTGAAACTTGCTGCGCGCAGGTTATAGACCATCTGGTTGTTTTTAAACTCCTGGATGAATAAGCCCACGCCCGTCCTGGAAACGGTATCATATCCTGTGATACCGGCATAGGTATTGGGATCTATGCGAAAATAAAGATGCTGTTTGTAACTGGTGTTGGTTTGCCGCCCGCCCTTATTCACATCAACGTACTTTTTTTCAAATTCTCCCCAGATGAAGTTGGCTTTCGGCACAACGTACTGGTAACCGGCCCACAGCAGCCCGGCAAGC
>JAKFCK010000142.1:0-1511 GCA_036676685.1 Chitinophagaceae bacterium
TGATATAATCGACCACATCCATGTGACTTTGGCGTTTATTATAAATAGTAAGCTGACGGTCTGCACCTGTTCCGTTTTCCAGAATTTTGAGTATATAATTGATCTCATTCCGGCTCCCCAGATCATCCACCACATCATCCACCAGATCTAATAATTCCAGTATCAATGATCGGGTATTTACCTCCATTTCTTTACCAAAATCAATCATTTTCCCATCTATCCCATACCGGGCTGCCCGCCATTTATTCTCATTAATCAGTGCCCGGTTATAGGGCAAATAGGCCATGTTTTGCTGTCTTAATTTATATAATTTAGCGCATAGTGCCTGGCATAGTGCCGTAAAAGCCATTGTTTCATCAATCAGCATTGGACAATCACAGATCCGGAATTCTATCGTTTGGAAAAAGGGGTGTACCCGTACATCCCACCAAATCTTTTTAGCATTGTCAATACAATTCGTTTTTACCAGTAGCTTAATATAATTGTCGTATTCTTCTATAGAGGAAAAAAAATCGGGGATACCAGTCCGGGGAAACTTGTCGAAAATCTTGGTGCGAAAAGATTTGTACCCGGTATTACGGCCTTCCCAAAAGGGCGAGTTAGTGGAGAGCGCAAAGATATGGGGCAGAAAATATCTTACCTGGTTAGCAATATGTATGGCTATCTCCCTGGATTGGAAACCTACATGTACGTGCAGACCGAAGATCAGATTTGACCGGGCAGCTTCCTGCAACTCATCCACGATATCAACATAACGGGGATGATCGGTTATCAGCTGATGCTGCCAGTGCGAGAATGGATGAGTGCCGGCAGCTCCTATCCTCAAACCTAGTTCTCCTGCCAGAGAGGCAACCGTTTTGCGTAGCTTACCTATTTCCAGGCGAGCTTCGTCGGTATTCTTACAAATGCTGGTGCCTACCTCCACAACTGCCTGGTGCATCTCCGCTTTTACCTGGTCTTCATGGATCTTCTGGGCAGCTTCCACGATCTTCTGCTGATGCGACGTTAGCTCCCGTGAAACGGGATCCACTACCATGTACTCTTCTTCTACGCCAAGTGTAAACTCATTCATATATGGCAAGGATTAATACTTAAACAGTTGATTTTTTTGAGGCCAGGGCATTTTTCTCCGCTTTACCGCCTGACAAGGATTTACCCTTAATTGCCGATTGTACATAGAACCCCCAGGTTAAATTATCCTGGCCTGGCTTATGTTTTTTAGCCCTTTCTATAGCATAATTTGCAGAGGTTTCGACCACCCACTCAAAATTATCCGGACCTACGCTGGTTAACTCTGCATCGGGAGCGGGATTACAGAAATCGATAGCATAAGGCACCCCGTCACGAATGGCAAATTCTACCGTATTAAAATCATATCCCAGATATTGATTTAATTTGATTACGTAGTCATTCACCATATCCAGGATTTTTTTGGACGCAGGTGCTTTTCCGTGCTCATATCTCAAATGATGAGGGTTTCTTGGTTCATACTGCATGATGCGTACATGCTT
>JAKFCK010000143.1:0-2368 GCA_036676685.1 Chitinophagaceae bacterium
GATGACTACGCCAAGCATCAGCGCCACCAGTATTTGCAGGAATCTTCCTTTCATGTGTAATTGTTTATTGTGAATAATAACGATACTATTTTCCGAATACCCTTTCCAGCATATTCCCGATACTGCCAAGGCCTTTCCCGCCATTGAGCTTCGAGATCAGCGAACCAAAACCACCGCTGCCGCTCTTGCCGGAATCATTTCCGGAAAGACCACCCAGCATATCGCCAGGTCCACCACTTTTGGCTGCACCGCTGTTTGTGCCGGTTTTTTGACCAACCAGGTTTCCCAGTAAAGGGCCCAGGCTACCAAGCAAACCACCGCTGATCTTATTGAAGTCCATCCCTGTTTTTTTGAACACATCGCCCATGCCCAGTGATTCGAGGAAATTTTGTGGCTGTGTGGTTCCGTATGCAGTTACTGGCGTTGTAACTGCTTTATTTACAAACTGGTTGATGGTGGAATATTGCTGTTCATCAATATTCAGATGTCGTGCTGCTACCTGTAATTGCGCTTTCTCTTCCGGTGAAACATGCTGGTCTGATTCGGCAAAAGCCAAAAGGTCGGTCATCAGCGAAAAACGAAGGTCACTTCCCTTTAAAATATCGAGGCTTTGTTTTAATGCTTCGTCGGTGGTCGCTTCCCCGGCGGTTGATGTGATCAGCGCAGCTTCGTCAGGAGGTAATTGGGCTGATTCAGCAATCGCTTCCAAAAGGTAGGTTTCATCTTCGGTAGCTGTTCTGTCGGCAGTGGCCAACGCTGTAATGGCTGTGAGGTAGGCGGATCTTTCGGTTACAGAATATTCGTTCAGTAGTTTCGGGTTTTCCACCATCTGCTTTTGTGACTGATGGGGCAATAATTATTCCATGGGTGTTGCCTCTTCATCATTTACACCAGATTCCATAATGACAGATTTATTTTACCGGGCGGTTGTTTTTTGGATCACCTCGTCTTCTCCGGCAACGGATTGCTCAAACGCGTTTCAAATTGAGATGAGCAAAACTCCTGGGATGGGCGCAACTACTGTGAAATCTTCCGATTTGCCGATTCTGACATATAAAAAGACGAAAAGCGACTACTCTACAGGTTGCCGAAACATGATATTTGTCATGGTTTTTCATAGGATATTGGATTTAAAACAGGGCAAGATTTCTATCTAGGCCCTTTTTTATTTTTAGCCACTCCCCAATCTCTCAACTGGTGTTTCCATTTTCGCTTTCAACCGAGGCAGCAATGGTGAATTTTTATTTCTATGTACTTCAGTGGAATAGGCATCGCTTAACAAATCAATAAACGGATTGGCACGCTAGTAGCATATAGTACGATGAAGAGGGGAACAAGACATGAAAAGCAAGGAAATGTATATAGTAAGAAAAGAAGAAACAACAGAAGAGCAAAGCACACCAACTTTAGCGATTATCAGGAACCTGCCATTGAGCCGTATCATGCCTGTATTTGATGATTGCACACTTGAAGAACTGGAATATTTTCTTCATCGTGCCATCCAGCAGGAAGAATACGAATTGTGCAAGCACCTGAAAGACGTGATCGAGATGCGTTATTCTTATTGCGTAGCTTAACATCCCGGGAAGTATTTTTGCGGCCTTATGCAGGAGATACGCAACATCATCTTCGACTTCGGAGGTGTATTCATCGGGGTGGATTATAAGAAAACGGAAAACGCTTTTGTAACCGCAGGCATTGCCAACTTCCACGACCTGTATTCGCAACACGACGCTTCTCCATTGTTTGAACAACTGGAGAAAGGCGAAGTAGATCCCAGCCATTTTTATAATGAATTGAAAAGGCTGTCGGGTGTAAGCCTGTCCGACGAACAGATTGTCCGGTGCTGGAACAGTATGTTAGGCCCGTTTTACCCGGAAGCCATTGAAAAAGCCAGGTCGCTGCAGGGCAAATACCGTTTGTTCCTGTTTTCCAATACCAATGCGATCCATTATGATCATGTAATGGAAACTTACGAAGCACAATTTGGCAAAAGAGACTTTGACCAGCTTTTTGAAAGAGCCTATTATTCCCATACTTCAGGTATCAGGAAACCTTACCCGGAAGCATATGAATGGGTTTTAAAAGATGCCGGGCTCGAAGCTGCCGAATCCGTATTTATCGACGATACCATCTCTAATATTGAAGGAGCCCGGGAGGTGGGTCTCCACACGATCTTTTTACAACCGCCAATGAAAATGTGGGAGCTTGATTTTGAGGCCTTAGGCCATAAAGGTTAGGCCAGCCTGTAGGCCGAAAAAACGAGGGGCTTGCAACTAACGCCTCACTTTACTTTTTCATAATCACTGTAAGTAATTGATATGTGCCTGTTTACGTTTTATCCTACGAAAAGGGTTACTAGTTGTTT
>JAKFCK010000144.1:0-3279 GCA_036676685.1 Chitinophagaceae bacterium
TTTTTTTTCTTCTTTCAATCCCGCCTTTTCCACAACTTTTTTGATTTCTTCCCCGCTAAGGGTATGTGTACTTACTGCCAGTATTTTTTTTGGGGGCTGGAGGAGTACCTGCCAGTTTCCCCGCCGGGGCTTTCATTTAGTGCAGGGCCGATTTTTGCCAGGCAGCCGCCACACATGATATTTGTTTTTGCTGCTATTGTATTCCTACTAATTTTTTTTATGATGTAAAACTAGCCACCGGGACCTGGAATGCTGTTACACAATTCGGGAAAAAATTTATAGAATTTTGGTTACAGCGTTTGTCCTATAAAGTGAAGCTGCGATAAACATCCCGAAACTGATCATGTACCTGCCAAAAATGCCGGGCTGAATATTTGTAGTCTTATTTTACTTTCAGCAAGCTCGCATTTATAGCGACTACAACGGTACTGACACTCATGAGCACAGCACCGGCGGCGGGGCTGAGCAGTATCCCGGATTTATAAAGCACACCTGCTGCCAGCGGAAGCGCTACCACATTATAGCCTGTAGCCCATATTAAATTTTGGATCATTTTGCGGTAAGTTGCTTTACCGAAGAAAATCAAAGACACGATATCTTTTGGATTACTGTTTACCAAGACTATGCCTGCGGTTTCTGCTGCGATATCTGAACCGGAACCTACCGCTATACCAATATTAGCCTGTGCCAATGCAGGGGCGTCATTTACACCGTCGCCTGTCATGGCAACGTATTCACCCTGGTCCTGTAATTCTTTAATTTTCTCCAGTTTCTGGTGAGGTAATACTTCTGCGAAGAAAGTGGTCATGCCCAGTTTCTTCGCTACCGATGCTGCCACCTGTTTGTTGTCGCCCGTGAGTAAAACAGATTTAATATTATCTTTTTGAAGGGCTCGAATCGCTTCTGCAGATTCAGGGCGGATAGTATCGGATAAAGTTATATACCCGGCAGGTTCGTCGTTGATCAATACAAATACCACCGTCTCGGTTTCATCTGAAATAAAATTGGTTGGTAATAATATGTTGTTCTCTTTGAGAAAACCCGGACTCACCACTTTAATGTTTTTTCCCTCCACTGTCGCTTCTATTCCTTTACCTGTAATCGCATTAAAGCTTTGTGCGGCAAGGATGGTAACAGAAAGGTCCTTTGCTTTTTGGATAATGCCGGTAGCGATAGGGTGTTCAGAGTTTTGCTCCAATGCGCCTGCGTATTTCAGCAGGTCTTTTTCGCTAAAGCCTTCCGCCAGTGGTACAATTTTAGCAACTTCAAATTTTCCAATGGTCAGTGTTCCTGTTTTGTCAAATACCAGCGTGGTAATTTTTCCGGCATTTTCAAAGGCGGTCCGGTTTTTAATTAATAATCCATGTTGTGCCGCAAGTGCTGTGGATTTTGCCACCACCAGTGGCACTGCCAATCCTAATGCATGTGGGCAGCATATTACAATCACAGTTACCATCCTTTCCATAGAAAATGCAATGGATTGCCCGGTGAGGTACCAATATAAGAAAGTAGCAATACCCGAGATCAGTGCAATGGCTGTTAACCATCTCGCCGCTTTGTCTGCCAGCAACTGGGTATTGGATTTTGATTTTTGTGCATCCTGGACAAGTTGAATGACCTGGGAAAGGTAGGAGTCTTTTGCTCCGTGGGACACGCTTACCTTAATGGCACCGTTGCCGTTTATGGCACCTGCTATCACCTTGTTTCCCTTAACTCTTTCAACCGGTTTCGATTCGCCGGTAAGCATACTTTCGTTGAGGTAACTTTCGCCATCAACAATAATTCCATCGGCCGGCACTTTTTCACCGGGTTTTATAAGAATGATGTCTTTCTCTTTTAGAGTTTCGGTTTTTACGTCGGTGATCTGTTCACCAAATACAAGGTGGGCATCATCCGGCATTAACTGAACCAGTAATTCCAACTCCCGGGATGCACCGGCTACTGATTTCATTTCTATCCAATGGCCCAATAGCATGATCAGGATCAATGTGGCCAGTTCCCAAAAAAAATCCATCCCTTCCAGTCCAAACACAGTAGCCACGCTGTAGAGATAGGCAACAGAAATAGCAAAACCGATCAGGGTCATCATGCCGGGATTCTTCACTTTGATCTCATCCACCAAACCTTTAAGGAAAGGCCAGCCCCCGTAAAAGAAAACAATGGAAGCAAGGGCCAGCAAAATGTATTTGGATCCCGGTAAATTAAAATGAATGTTCAGCCAGTGCTGTATCATTTCTGATAAAAGCATCACGGGAATTGTTAGCACCAGGACGACATAAAACCGTCGTTTAAAATCGGCAATGCCGGACAAATGGCCATCATGGCTGTCGGGCGAGCCGGACTTTTTTAGCGGTACCAGGGTCATCCCGCACAGGGGACATTTGCCCGGGCCATCCTGCACTACCTGCGGGTGCATAGGGCAAGTGTATTTTTGCAGGTTTTGGGAGGCGCCGGCCAGAGGTGCAGATGTTTTTTGGGTATGATCGTGTTTTGTCTTAATCGGTTGTTGATTTTTGGCAATGCCAGGATCATGTGGAACAGCCGTGGAAGCCCCTGGTTGAAAGGGGACCAGGGGCATCCCACACTTTGGGCAATTGCCTGGTTTGTCCTGCACAACTTCGGGATGCATGGGACAGGTGTATAATTGTTGGGTCTCCATCAATGGCTATTTTTTCCCTATAAAAGGGAATTCAAGTTTTATTGTTTCCCATGCCACAGCGATCGTTCCATTACCCTCATTGTCCGTTTGAATAAAATATTGTAGCCGCTCGGTGTGAGGAACCTTCTTCGTTTTCACTTTTATTCTCACCATATCTTCTTTTTCATCGTATTCACTTGCCAGGTGCTGGTTCCACTGTTTGTTGATGATCAGGGTCCATTCCTTTTTTCCCGGGATACTAAAAAAAGCATATTTACCAGCAGGTATTGTTACATTGTTAACAATAATAGCATTGGGCAACTCCAGGATAGTGGCATCATGGGCCCCTGTCACCCACACTTCATCATAGGGCACTAACCCGCCCCATATCACTCTTTTTCGCACACCGGGAGAATGGTAAGCTATTTTTATACTATCTCCCCCGGATACGGAAAAAGCGAGGGATTTAATACTTTTTTTAGAACTGTCTTTTACCAGGTTAGGGTTATAACAAACGGCAGCTGGCGGTTGTTGAGCTTTGACAGGTATTGTAAATAAAACGATTGTTAGCAATAAAATGATGAATGGAAACTGTTTTTTCATATTTGAATTGATTGCATAGTGAGAAAAACTAATTTCGC
>JAKFCK010000145.1:0-4585 GCA_036676685.1 Chitinophagaceae bacterium
CCCGGCAACATCGCCAAGGGCGACGCGAACTGGCCGAAGGTGCTGGAATTAACTGACGCGGTAATTACATCAGGTAAATATGACCTGGTGACGAACTACAACTATATTTTCAGAGAAAAGCCTGTGGGTAACGACGGCGGAAATAATAACAAAGAGTCGATCTTTGAAGTACAAACAGGTGTGAATGCCGCTAAAAATGCCGTGAGCCCACTATTTAGTAATTCCCAGGGTGCACGCGGCCGTGGTGGATGGAATGACCTCGGTTTTGGTTTCAACAACCCCACCGCAAACCTAGTGGGCGAATATGAAACAGGCGATACCAGGAGAGATGCTACGATTATTTTTATCAATCCTACAGTAGCTGCTCCAAACAGCATCGGCACAATACTATGGGACGGTTTCCGGATCCCAACAAAAGATTCCGTGGAAAACGAAAGGTACAACTACAAAGCTTTTCATAGTAATACGCTGGAGTCCTTCCAGGTACCAGGGGATAAAGACAACAAGCCGAAAAACATACGCCTGATGCGTTTTGCGGAGGTTTTACTCATGTACGCAGAAGCTTCTGCGATGCAGGGATCAGGCGACGGAGCAAACAAATTAAACCGGGTGAGAGCCAGGGCCAACCTGCTACCCACCACATTAAGCCAGGCCAATGTGTGGAAAGAAAGAAGGGTAGAACTTGCGATGGAGGGAGACAGGTTTTTAGATCTTGTGCGCCAGGGAAGGGCAGGCGCTGTTCTTCGTGCACATGGAAAAACCAATTTTACGGATGGCAAACATGAAGTATTTCCCATTCCGCAATTGCAACGGGATTTAAGTGGTAACAGGCTTACCCAGAATAACGGCTATTAATAATCAATCTTTAAAAAAAATATTATGAACAATTTTTTTAACACAAAAGCAATGCGCATTTTGCCTTTAGCGATTGCTTGCGCCCTTGGCAGTTGTACCAAGGTGGAAACAGACGATGATTTTGTGAAAGGCGATGCACCACCCGTTCCGGGTGGTTTTACCAACTCCCGCGAGATAGCAGCGACTAATCTCATAGGTTATTGGGCCTTCAATGGCAGCCTGATAGACAGTGTGTCGGGAGCATCGGGCACCAGTTCAAATACTTCTTTTGGCGAAGGTCAGAAAGGACAGGCTTTACAGGGCGGCCCAAGTGGATACGTTACAGCTACTCCAAGCGCAGCCGTGCGGGCAATGACATCTTATACGATCTCTCTCTGGGTAAACACGCCTCAAAACGTGGGAGCAACGGGCCTTGTGAGCCTGGGTAACAGCACCGACTTCTGGGGGAACATCAATATATTTTTGGAAAATACCGGCAGCAACTCGCTCGCCCGGTTTAAAACCATTTACAATGCAAGCGGATCAGTTCGTGACAACAATATCCAGGAAGTGCAGGGAGGCTTTAATAAATGGGTGCAATACCTGGTCACTTATGATGCTACCGCCGGGTCATTTAAAAGTTATGTAAATGGTACACTGGTAAGAACAAACACCGTGGCGTCTACACCGCAGCCTTTTGCCAACGTGGGGCCAATCGTTTTTGGCGCCCTTCATTTCATGACCAACCCGAGTAGTACCAGCGGCAGTACAAACCAGTCCTGGGCGGGTTATCTTATCGGGAGGTTAGACGAAGTGAGAATCTACAATAAAGCATTGAACGACACCGAAGCCTTTGCGCTGTTCCAACTGGAAAAACAAAGAAGGTGATCACCTGGAAAACGTGTAGACTAAAATAGCGTTACTGATAATTGATGAGGCTGCAGGGTATATCTGAATTATTCCATTGCAGCCTCTTTTTTTCTCCCTGTTGCTAAATAGAGAAGGTATGATTCGTTTAAAGATTTTTATAGTCCTTTCCTGTTTTACGGTAATGGCCGGCTGCAAAAAAAGTGATAACAATAATCCCGTAACACCCCACACACAAACTTTCCAGTTAAGCAGTGTAACGCTGAATAATAACAGCATAACCCCGGTTCGATACGGCGTCCCATTTACGCCCGCTTTAAGAATATCCTTTACGGCTCCTGTAAAAAGAAGCACTATCCCATCCGGCGTGAGCCTGCAAAGCAGCGCATCCACTGTTACGCTTACTGCAGTTTTTCTGAATGGTGATAGCGTGGTAGTTCTGATGCCATCTAACCCGCTGGCGCCTATCACAAAATACACTTTGGTCATCAACAACAATATTAGTTCCCAGCAGAATACGACCCTTGCTGCGGGAAGCACGGGAAGCTTTGTGACGGCTATTGATTCCAGCAGGAAATTTCCTGCCCTTACAGACAACGCTTTACTGGACCTGGTACAACAACAAACTTTTAAATACTTCTGGGATTTCGGGCACCCGGTGTCAGGGCTTGCGCGGGAAAGAAACAACGGCGACAATAGCCTCGTGACATCAGGCGGATCCGGCTTTGCCATCATGGCGATCATTGCCGCAATTCATCGTGGTTTTATTACCAAGGCCCAGGGCCTGGCGAGATTGCAAACCATGGTGGGATTTTTAAAAAATACGGCGCAGACTTTTCACGGCGCCTTTCCACATTGGTTAAACGGCGGCACAGGGGCAGTAATTCCCTTCAGTGCAAAGGACAACGGCGCGGACCTCGTGGAGACCTCGTACCTCGTGCAGGGCCTCCTGTGTGCGCGGCAATATTTTACTGACCCGGGCGCGGTCGAAACAACCCTGCGGAATGATATCAACATCATCTGTAACCGGGTAGAATGGAACTGGTTCAGGAATGGTAATCAAAATGTATTGTACTGGCACTGGAGCCCCAATTATAACTGGGAAATGAATTTACCCATCAAAGGTTGGAATGAATGTCTGATCACTTATGTTTTGGCAGCATCTTCCACCACCTATAGCGTTCCCCCCATCGTATACAGTAGCGGTTGGAAAAGCGGGAGTACTTTTATTAACGGAAATACTTACTTCAGTTACCCTTTACCGTTAGGCCCGGTGTTAGGTGGTCCGTTATTTTTTTCCCACTACTCTTTCCTGGGAATCAACCCCAATGGGTTAGTGGATCCCTCAGCGGCCTATAGCACACAAACAAGAAATCATACACTCATCAATTATAATTATTGCAAGGCAAACCCGAGAGGGTATTATGGATACAGTGATTCCACCTGGGGCCTCACAGCCAGTGATGTGGAAGGCGGATACAATGCCAACTCACCCACGAATGATATAGGCGTGATCTCCCCTACTGCTGCTTTATCTTCATTTCCTTATACGCCCACTGAGTCAATGGCTGCACTAAAGTTTTTCTATTATGTGCTGGGCGATAAGATCTGGAAGGAATATGGCTTTACAGATGCCTTTTCTTTACATAACCCCTGGTTCGCCAATTCTTTTCTTGCTATTGACCAGGGTCCTATCATCGTAATGATAGAGAACCATAGGTCACAATTATTATGGAACTTATTCACCAGTTGTCCTGAAGTAAAGGCAGGTATGCAAACACTTGGCTTTACGGCACCTTATTTATAGTAAAAATATGCTCGCAAAAAACATTATTATCGCCGCCGGTCTTTTAGTGACTGTTTTTACAACATTCAATTGTAAAACTGTAAAGCAGCCCATAATCACCCGGGAAACTGTTTCGGTATCAGACACTGCTTTATTTAGAAAAGTACAGGAACAAACTTTCCGTTATTTCTGGGATGGTGCAGAACCGGTTAGTGGACTGGCCAGGGAGCGCTTTCATGAAGACAACATTTACCCTCAAAATGATAAACATGTTGTAACAAGTGGCGGCGCCGGATTCGGCGTAATGGCTATCCTGGTAGGGATAGAAAGAAATTTTATAACCAGGGAAGCAGGTCGCAAACATCTGGAAAAGATCGTTAAGTTCCTTGAGACTGCAGATCGTTTTCATGGTGCCTGGCCACATTGGTGGAACGGGGAAACGGGCAAAGTAAAACCGTTCAGCAAATTTGATGATGGCGGGGACCTCGTGGAAACTTCTTTTATGATACAGGGCCTGTTGTGTGTGCGGCAATATTTTAAAAATGGCACTGCAGAAGAAAAATTGCTGGCTGCCAGGATCGATAAATTGTGGAGAGAAGTAGAGTTTGATTTTTACAGGAACGGGCGAAATGTTTTGTTATGGCATTGGAGCCCGAACGTAGAATGGAAAATGAACCTGGAAGTAAGGGGGTATAATGAATGTTTGATCATGTATGTTTTGGCCGCCTCCTCTCCTACGTATAGTATCCCCGAAGCAGCTTACCACCTGGGCTGGGCAGATAGTGGAAAAATTAAATCTACTTCTACTTATGGCGGCCACACATTAAATATGCATTACCAGGGAAATCCCCCGCAAGGCGGCCCTTTATTCTGGGCGCATTATTCTTACCTCGGACTCGATCCCCGTGGATTAAAAGACAGGTACGCGAATTATTGGGATGAAAATACCAGTCTCTCCATGATCAATTACCAATGGTGCGTGGATAATTCAAAGAAATATAAAGGATACGGCCCCAACAACTGGGGACTAACCGCCAGCTATTCAGTAAAAGGTTATGCGGCCCATGCGCCTAATATGGAAGATGACCGGGGGGTCAT
>JAKFCK010000146.1:0-2732 GCA_036676685.1 Chitinophagaceae bacterium
GAACTGGGGACTAATTATTATGCATTGGCTTTAGCGTTTAACTCAGGCGCATCAAGGATATTCGACTTTAAAGGATCATCCGGGGGGTACAAAAATTTTAATTATTCCGCCTCTTTAAAAACTAACTCACTTGAATCTCTGCTTCAAAAAATTGATCATCCTGCATTCATCCTTGATCTTGCTACCGTACAAAAACACGGGAACGCAACCCGTTTATTAGAAAACGCAAAATATATGCGGGTAATAGGAGCGACTTATGAAAAAAATGACTCGGAAAATTACTTTTTATTCCCTGTATTTGAATGCTTTGACGGTATTCTATTTTTCCAAAAAGCCAGCGCAGCGGAAGGAATGGTACTTAAATAAATATGATCCTTTAAACTTTACATTTGACATCAAAAAGAACATAAAACTTGGGCATCGTTCCAGGTTTTTTTGCTTAAGGTGCCGGATGGACTAATCGTAAGTAAGGCGGCTTGCCGGCTTTGCAAGGAATACGAAGATGATGACTGCCGCTGAACCCCAGGTATCCGTCTACGTTACCAAAATCAAGTTTAATTTACCCTAAATCCGCCCTAAGAAGACTTTGTAATCTTTTTTCTGTCAAATTAAATTTTTTAAGATGGGTAATGAGCCTCAAAAGCAGGGGGTGATGAAAAATTGGCTGCTTTTATAATATGTTTTTTATAAACTCGCTGAAATATTGATGTCAGGCGGCTAGTCATCAGGTAAAAATCCTGAAGCTCTGCCGCGCCCTTTCGATTTATACAAGAAATGTAAGATGGATTCGACAATTCGATGGAGTTTCAGTCCGGATAGGGGGCAGCCCCTGGTTCCGCAGATTAAATCGCATGTGATTGCCCTGATGTATGAGGGGCATCTCGGGCCGGGCCAGAAAATGTTAAGTATCGCCGATTTTGCAAAACTTCTGGGCGTTAATAAAAAGACGATCGAAGCCACGTATAAGTCGCTGGCTGTACAAAAGCTGCTCGAGATTCGCAGGCCGCTGGGTTATTTTATTACCCGGCACAACCCGCACAGCGACGCGGGGCATGAATCGCCCCTTGCAGCCTTCAGTTTTAATTCAGTAGAGCCGATCTATGACCAAAAGGCATCGGGACTCTCTTATATTGCCCTTGGCTGCGATACCCCGGACCTGGTTCCCGCTTCAATGGAGAAACATTTGCGGGAGTACCGGCTGGCTCACCGTGCTTTTCACCTGGTTCCGCGCGGTAAATTCAACATGCTTATCAACTATGCTGTTTCGCAGCTGCTAAGTTACCGGGCCATGCATGCTGACGAAAACCAGTTTCACGTCATTCATGGCGCCGGTCGTAACCTGAGCGCGACAGCGATCGCCTTATTAGATCAGTTTTCATGTGTGGCGATGGCCTCGGCCGAAGATATCCCTGCTATAGCCTCCTTTCAGCTGGTTAAGGCAAAGTTGGTATTTACCGGCGCGGACAAGGAAGGCATGTTGATCGATGAGCTTGAAAAAATATGCCTCAATCAGCAGGTGAATGCCGTTTTTATAAGGCCCGCTGCCGGTTGCCCCTATGGTTTGCCGCTGCCGGCCGCCCGCAGGGAACAACTGATGCAGCTGGCCGACAGGCATCATTTCGTGATCATCGAAATGTATAAAGAACATGAATTCTGGCCCGGCCCGGAGCCGCTGACCTTTTGGGAAACCTATAGAAAAGACCGCGTTATTTACCTGAGCCCCGTTTCCAGGATGACCTTTCCGCTCGCTTCGATGGGGCTGGTGGTAGGGCCGCGCGACTTTATTAGTTCTGTAAGCAGCGTGGGCAAACAGTATACGGTAATCGACCGTATTTCCGAGCTTCAGCTAGCCAATATGGTACAGGAAGGTACCTACTCCTTATTGCTGGATGATATGCGAAAGGAGCACCGCAGGCTTTGCTCTGCTATCGCTTTTATTCTCGATAATTACCTCCAGGGGCTGGCCATCTTCACCATGCCCCTGGCTGGCTCCAGCGTTTGGGTGGAATTTCATGAAGAGTTCGACCCCGGGCCGCTGCTGCCGGAGTTGGAGGAACTTTGTTTATACTCTCCGGGTGTCGCGGCAGGATATTATACCGGGCAAGCTGTTAAAGCACTGATGATCAGCTTCGCTTCTCCCTCTATTGAGAAGATTGAATGCGGGATCAAACTTATCGCCCGGCAACTCAGCAAGAATACACAGAAAATGGCGCGGACTTACTGACCACGGCCCCCTGTAAGCCGGCCTTTAAATGCCGGCAGCGGGGATTTACGTTCGAATATTTCAAAAACAAGTATTTATTAATGCCCCCTTCCGGGGTTTAAAAAACAGGAAAATATTGTTATGAATGAGGTTTTTGACTATAAAATGAAAATTACTCATGTGAATACCTGCCTGCAGAAGATGATGAATGACCTGTATGCATACGGGATCAATGTGGGTATGCTGAATGAGCTGAAAGATTTGCCGGCGGTATTTAAAAACGATAAGATCCCGGTTGATTTTGAACTGCTTGCCGCCCTGAATGATCCCCTGGTTAAGCCGCTGACAGAGCTGATCTATGCCTTCGACCGTAACCGAACGATTATCATGGAATATCACGCGCTTACGGAAAGGGAAATGGCCGATGCCTTTTTTCAAAATGCAGGTGAAGCGCACTGGCCCGATTTTTTTATGTTTAAGAGCGCGGGCTATATGAACCTGGCCTGTTCTATATTACAATACCAGCAGC
>JAKFCK010000147.1:0-4298 GCA_036676685.1 Chitinophagaceae bacterium
ATCATGCAGATCATTTATAAATTCTTTTTATTTGTGATCACTATTCATTTAATACACTAATAATACATATATGAAACTATTGGAAGGAAAAACTGCGATCGTCACCGGCGCCGCACGTGGTATTGGTGAAGCTATAGCGATTAAATTTGCGGAAGAAGGTGCCAACGTTGCATTCAGTTACGTGAGCGACGGCAGTGCAGGCAAGGCCAAAGCACTGGAAGAGAAATTGCAATCGATGGGTGTAAAAGCAAAAGCCTATCAAAGCAACGCCGGAAATTTTGCTGCCTGCGAAGCTTTTGTTACAGATGTATTGGCAACATTCGGTACAATTGATATTTGTGTGAACAATGCCGGCATCTCTAAAGACAACCTGCTGCTGCGGATGAGCCCGGAACAGTTTGAGGAAGTGATACAGGTGAACCTGAACAGTGTATTCTACATGACCAAGCAGGTGATCAAGCCAATGATGAAGGCCCGTAGCGGTTCAATCATTAATATGAGTTCCGTGATCGGCGAAATGGGAAATGCAGGCCAGAGCAGTTATGCCGCCAGCAAGGCCGGGGTAATAGGCTTTACAAAATCAGTGGCCAAGGAACTGGGCAGCCGCAATATCCGCTGTAATGCTATTGCCCCTGGTTTCGTGGAAACTGATATGACTGCCTACCTGAAAGAAGGCGAAGCAGGAGATAAATATAAAGCCGGTATTCCACTGGGCAGATTCGCCACGGCAGAAGATATTGCCAACACCACTTTATTCCTGGCATCCGACATGGGCAATTATATTACCGGCCAGACCATCAGCGTATGCGGCGGGTTAAATATCTAAAAAAATTCAACGGATAAAAAAATCCCTCCGGTTGCCCGGAGGGTTCTTTTTTAAGATGACCTGAAGGCCACGGCGTGATTCAACTTTTTATGAGGGCCAAAAAAGATGCGCAACAAAATGCGGAATGCTGACAACTCGATAAAAATAAAGCAAAGGGCCATCAATACGATCAACGGCAACTGGTTGCTATGCACATAGGTAAACAAAACGTCTATCCCTATAAATGCGGCAGTCAGCGGGAATCCAAGCATGCCCATGGCGGATAATAAAAATAAGAAACCGGTGCTCTCCTGCTCGTAAACATACCCATGGTATTTATCCAATGAAATATCTTTATCAATAGCTTCAATTTTTTTCAGGCAATAATATCCCAACACATATGCCAGCAATACACCACTCAGGTAAAAAATAATCTCGATGGGATTGATATGTGTAGCATTCACCAGCACAGCTGCTATGATAAATACATGTGCTATCACCAGGTATGTCCAGGCTTTAAGTGCCGACTGCCGGTAGGAAAAGGCAAACAAAATTACAGCCAATGCTATGCCCATTAAAACAACCGGCGCCGCACCGGCCATTGAGGGGATGAGGTTTTGATAAGTATATCCCAAAATCAAAAGTGCAATGCCGGTAACTGCAAGCAAACCAGCCAATAATTTGGATTCAAGGAATACAAGTTTTTTTCCAATCCATTTAAAAGGGCTCCATACATAATTAAACATCATGGTATCCAGGTTCCATTCCTTCACCCCTAACATGTATATGGTGGCAGCCAACCTGGAAACAGGTTTTTGGGTGGGAGCGATATAATGAAAATATTGATGATGCACCAGGTAGTTTAACACAGACGGTGAAACCAATAACTGGTAAGTTCTTAAAAAAGCATTGCCTGCAAAATGTATCAACACCAGCCAATGAAAGCCCAGTGCCACTTCAATGAACATCAGTCCTATTTGCGCTGCAGAAGAATAGGCGATCTGTGTTTTCACGGTCGGTTGAACCCTCGCGATCATGGTGCCGATAATTGCTGTAAGTGCACCGATAGTGATGACGGCGATCTTGGCCCATAACATATCTTCCCAGAATGGATGTGTGCGCAACAGTAAAAAGACACCGATATGCACACTCACCGAACCATAAAATATGGCCGAAGATGCGGTAGGCCCCTCCATGGCCCTGGGCAGCCAGGTGGTAAACGGAAACTGGGCTGATTTTACTGCTGCCGGCAGGATGATCATACAGACTATAAAGATGGCCATCCCTGCCTGCCCGGTCGTAGTTGCCATTTCCTTTGCTTCACCCAGTTGAGGAAATGTAATGTTCTGGTATGTGAGGTGATGCATCATCCACATCGCAAGCATAAGTGCTACATCACTGATACGGTAATAAGAAATGGCTTTAAAAGCATTTTTTACCGGTAAATAGCGGTTACGGTAAAACGCAATTAATATAAAAGAGCATACCCCTTTTATCTCCCACCCGATAAACAGTGTTTCAAAATTACCGGCCAGGATGATGAGGTTATATGCTGTTGCAAACAATAGAATAGTGATGAAAAAACGTTTATATCCTTCGTCACGGTGCATATAATATTTACTGAAAGTGGCCACTAAAAAAAACAGTATCGCACCGACAATACTGAACACGGCGGTAATTTCATCGTAGTAAAGATGAATGGCAAAAACAAATTGCTCCGTTTCATAGAGGGTCGCAAATTTATAACTTATGGGGGTAAAGCCATTGGTCATCCACCAGCCACAAAAGAACAGGGCAACAGCTATGTAAAATACTTTGGTAAACCGAACGATCCATGAAATAGGCCTTTCGTTTTTGTTCTGCAATACAAGTAAGGAAAAAAATGCAAGCAGTGGGATGGCAACAAATATCGTTAGTAGTTGGTTCATTTAAGGTTTATTTACCTGCCGCTACCAGGAGTTGTGCAAATGATGATGGTTAATATTGTTTGACCTTCCTTAATCCAGCAGGTACACGGGCAGATTTTCTTCTGTGGCGTGTACAATATGATTCGTTTCCATTTCTTTGGCACCTTCAATAAATTTTTCCATATTATGTATGGTTTTTATTTCGCGGTCATGGGTGATAGGATCATATTTTACAAAGGCCCCGTTATTAAAATAGTAAAATTGTTTTTCTCCCGGGTGCAGGGCAACAATATGCACCCATTCGTTTTTGTACCATTCAAATACTTCGGGGCTTGACTGGATAGCATTTAATACAATATCGGGATGATGCTCCACTATTACCATTAACCTCACCGGGTCATGTACTTCTATCATCTGCCAGGGCAGGCCGGGCCTCAGATCACCATCACTACTGTTTGCCACCCCAAATAATCCCATAACATTATGGGGTAGTTTGGTGCCCGCACCCATCTTAATATTATCTACTCTTGAAAAATAATACTCCAGGTTGATACCGCCGCAAACCAGGCCGATCGGGCGCATTACTGCGGAAAGAATACTACCGTCGGCATCGGTGGTATAGTCATAGCTGTTTAAAAAAGCACGACGGTCCAGGAACAACCCCTTTGTTACCTGCCTGCGCCCGATGATGGCCAGGGTATTGGTACCGTGACCCAGCTCCGGCCTCGGCTCAAACAAAGACACCGACCGGTTGTGGATAGCCTTGCGCACCTGTTCCAATTCCTGTTTGGTATCTATAGAGGCAAACCTCCTGCTGCGTTCTTTTGCATTCAGGTTTAATGCAGTTTCGAAATTCTGAACATTCACCAGGTGATTCTGCTGATTTTCTTCCGTGAGCACTGCTTCGTCGTAATAACCCATCACGTCTGCAGCGGTGTCGTGCATAGCGCCGGTGAACTGCGTAGAAGCCGGGATGTCAATTCCTTTCTGTGCCAAAGCCTGCCTTACTTCTTTATGATTGAGGATATAGGCCATCACCCTTGCATTGGTGGCACCCGGCCGGCCACTGCAGGCTCCGCAGTCATGCGCTCCATGATGTGGATTATTGGCACTGCTGCTGCCATGTGCCACCACGTAAACGATGGGAGCAAAAGTTTTGACCAATCCAATACCTCTTAAAAAACCTTCTGCTCTTGTTACCATCTCAGCTAACGTATAGCCGATTTGTAATCCATTTTCTATATCCCCGGTATTTTTGTTTTCAATCGTGAGAACAGATTGCGTATCCATATGACCATATGCATTGGAAATAGCAGGGCTCATTTTTGGCCGGAAGAGCATCTGCACTTTTTTTACCAACGCCCAGAAACCAAAGCTAAGGCTAAGTAAGAACCCTGAAAAAATGCCATGTGTAAGTTTGGTATAGATCAATTCCTCTTTACGGACAGACCTTGCATCCGACTCTTTGATCAGGTATTTCGGGGTGACGGGAGCCGGGCAAAGCTTATCGTAGAACTTGCTGCCCTGCTGCAAAAAATAAAATTCAACGCCGAAGAAACCGGGCGCACCAAATGTTTCCGCATTTT
>JAKFCK010000148.1:0-1840 GCA_036676685.1 Chitinophagaceae bacterium
TGAAACTTTGTTACCTGGATAAAACAGCCCTGGACGAAAAAGATTTTGAGTTCCTTGAATCGCCCATGTATTATAATGGGAAAGTGAAAAAAGCGCTGGAGGCCCTGGAAGAACAGTTGCCCACTTTTGCTATAATCGATGATGGGCTCACTAAAAAGGAAAAGCTTTGTATGCTGGTAGAGCGGGGAAGTTTTTGGGGCATGGGTTATATAGATGCAAAACAAACGCCTGATAATATTTACAGCCTCAAAGAAATACTGGATCCTTATTCAGACAATGACTTTATCAGGAACTCGATTTATTCCTTTGCCTCAATTAATCCGGGGAAAAAGATAATACTGCAGCATTAGTTTAAGAAGTACAAATGAAAAGCGCCCGGATTGTTGCCGGGCGCTTTTTCATTATTCCGTTTATTAAACTAAGCTTCTTCCAGGTAAGCGCTCACGGGCTCGCATGTGCAGATCAGGTTGCGGTCACCATAAGTATTGTTTACCCTGCTTACGGAAGGCCAGAATTTATTGTCCTTCACATATTCCAGCGGGAATGCAGCCTGTTGCCTGCTGTAAGCGTGGTTCCATTCATCTGCTGTGATCACGAACTGTGTATGCGGTGCATTTTTTAGCACATTGTCCATTTTATCGGCCTCGCCATCTTCAATCGCTTTTATCTCTGCACGGATGCTGAGCAAAGCATCGCAAAACCTGTCAAGCTCATGTTTGTCCTCGCTTTCTGTAGGCTCGATCATAATCGTACCGGGTACGGGAAAACTCAGGGTGGGCGCATGGAAATTATAATCCATCAAACGTTTTGCAACATCCTCTGCTTCAATGCCGGCACTTCCTTTAAAGGGTCTGAGGTCCACGATGAATTCATGGGCGCAGGTATGATTTTTACCAGTGTATAAGATCTTGTAATCTTTTCTCAACCTTGCCTTCATGTAATTGGCATTCAGGATAGCGTATTCTGTACTTTTTCTCAAGCCTTCTGCACCAAGCATTTTAATATACCCGTAGCTGATGAGCAATATGCTGGCACTGCCAAATGGCGCGGCACTCACAGCATGAATGGCCTTATCACTATTTTTTAAAGCAATATGCCCGGGAAGATAAGGTGCAAGTTTTTTATTCACGCAAATCGGTCCCATGCCGGGGCCACCTCCACCATGCGGTATGGCGAATGTTTTGTGCAGGTTAAGGTGGCAGACATCGGCCCCGATATTTCCGGGGCTTGTCAGCCCAACCTGTGCATTCATGTTGGCACCATCCATATAAACAAGGCCGCCATTCTCATGTACGATCGCACAAATTTCCTGGATGCTTTCCTCGAACACACCATGCGTACTTGGGTAGGTAACCATCAATCCTGCCAGCTCATCCTTGTGTTTGATAGCATTTTGCCGCAGATCCTCCACATCAATGTTGCCCGCCTCATCGCATTTAGTCACTACCACTTTAAACCCTGCCATCACTGCACTTGCCGGGTTGGTGCCATGTGCGCTGATCGGGATCAGGATCACATTGCGATGTGCCTCGTTCCTGTCTGCATGGTAAGCACTGATAGTTAGCAATCCTGCATATTCACCCTGCGCCCCGCTATTGGGCTGAAGGGACGTAGCGGTAAAGCCCGTGATATTACTCAGCCAGTTTTGTAGTTACGTTACGATCTGCTGGTAGCCTTTCCATTGGTTGGCCGGTGCAAAAGGATGAATGCTGTTAAAGTCCGGCCAGCTTACCGGGATCAGTTGTGTTGCCGCATTTAATTTCATGGTACAGCTTCCCAGTGAAATCATAGAAGTGTTCAAGCTCAGGTCCTTATTTTCAAGACTTTTTATATAACGCAT
>JAKFCK010000149.1:0-4263 GCA_036676685.1 Chitinophagaceae bacterium
TCTATTACGTGGCCCATCCATGTACCTTCCTCCACCCTGGAAAAAAAGCCCCCGGGCGCCCCTTCGCTGCAGCGGTGTTCATACATAGTAGGTAACATGGTTTCCAGCCTTTCCCTGAATCCGGGTATACTGTTAGTTGGACGTTGTTCCAGGTCTTCCAGGTTCAGTTTCATCTGTATCAGCTTTGTGCGCCTCACGCTCCAATAGTTAGGCCCTCTCAATACCTTGATCTCTTCTATTTTCATAATTAAGTCTATCCGCTTTTTTGTTGGGGGAGGAAATTAGTCAAATCATTTTGCTTTACAAAAAAACAGGCCCCTCTGCACAATTAATTGGAACATCTGAAGTTTTTATGGGTAACAAACTTGTTGGCAACCCGTTAATTAACAATAGTTGATAACTAGGGCGTAACCTGCAAATTTGAATTCCTTAATTTTGTAACTATTACAAAAAAGATTAAATGCAAGCTGCAAAAGGAAAACTAATAGCCATTGGAGGAGCTGAAGACAAAGGGACAGAACTTGAGAATGGGGAAGTAAGGACCAACCTTAATTTTTTTGAGAGGGCTATTTTACGTCGGATTGTGCAGGAGGCAGGTGGATCACTTTCCCGAATAGAAGTGATCACTACGGCGAGTATGATCCCTTATGAAGTGGGGGACAAATACATGGACGCATTTGGTAAAATAGGTTGTACCAATGTAGGGGTTATGCATATCCGCAACAGGGCCGACGTAACCAACGAAGAATACCTGGAAAGGATTCGCGAGAGTGACGCGGTCATGTTCAGCGGCGGTAACCAGCTCCGGTTATCCAGTATTTTTGGCGGAACATTATTTCTTGATATTTTATTAAGGCGCCTTGCCGAGGAAGAACATTTCCTGATAGCGGGCACATCGGCAGGGGCGATGGCCATGAGCAATACGATGATCTATGAAGGCAATGCCACACAGGCTCACCTTAAAGGGGAAGTGAAGATCACCACGGGTCTTGGTTTCATGGATGATGTGATCTTTGATTCACATTTTGAAAAACGCGGACGTTTCGGAAGGCTGGCCCAGGCCGTTGCCGGTAATCCTTCCTGTATCGGTATAGGACTTGGAGAAGACACGGGTATGCTGATCACCAATAGCAACAAGATGGAAGCGATCGGGAGCGGGCTGGTCATTATCGTAGACGGGCATGATATCAGGCATAGTAATATCGCGGATATCCCGGAAGGCTGCCCCATCAGCATTGAAAATATTAAAGTGCATTTTTGTGAAAAGGGGAATGGTTACCTTTTACGCGAAAGGCAGTTCCTGCCTGAAGTGGAGGAAGGCGCAGTGATCGTCAAACAAGTGCATGTGGAATAAAATTGAGCAGCAAAGCATCCAAAAGGATGCTTTTTTTTATTTGAAAAAAGCAGTATTTTTCTGGAGAATGTTTATATCCAATTAGTTTGAAAGATTAATTATCCCTGGCCACAGTTTTATCAAATTTTAAAACCGTTGTTATGAAATTTTTATTCTTTCATCTGTCCCCGGTTATCGTTACAGTGCTGCTGTTTTTTTGCGAACCTGTACCGGCTTATTCCCAGGAAAAACCACCGGTAATACCGGTTGAAACATTTTTTAAAAATCCCGATAAATTTAGCTGGCGGATATCCCCGGATGGCCAATACATCTCCTACCTTGCACCCTACCTGGGGCATACAAATGTTTTTGTAAGAAAAATTACAGAAACAAAAGCGATACCGGTTACCAATGATACGACCCGCAACATCTACCAGTACCGGTGGAAAGGGAACAGGATCATTTACCTGCAGGATACCGGGGGAGATGAAAATTTTCAATTGTTTTCTGTGGCTATTGATGGTAAAGAAAAAAAATCACTCACAGCATTTCCCAAAGTGCGCACGACCATATTAAATGACCTGAGGTATGTGCCCGGAAAAGAAAAAGAAGTAATGATCGGGCTCAATAAAAGAGATGCCCGCTTTTTTGATCCCTATAGCATTAATATCGAAACAGGGGAAATGACACTGCTATACCAAAATGATAAAAATTATGACTCCTGGTATACCGACCATGATGGTATAATAAGGATGGCCACCAAAACAGATGGCGTAAATACCACTTATTTTCACCGGCCGTCAGCATCAGCCTCTTTTGATTCCCTGTTCACCACTTCCTACAAGGAATCCTTTGCCCCACAATTTTTTACGTTTGATAACAGAAATATTTACGCCATCAGTAATATCGGGAGAGATAAAGCTGCCGTCGTGGAATACGATATAGCTGCTAATAAGGAAATAAAAGAAATTTATGGGCATGATAAGTATGACCTGGAAGGACTGTCCTATTCCCCGAAAAGAAAAGTCCTGAAATTTGCAACCTATACAAGCTGGAAAGGAGAACAACAGTTTTTTGACAAAGAATCGGAAGATCAGTATAATAAAATGAAAAATAAATTTAAGGGCTATGAAGTGTCCGTCTATGGGCACAATAACGAGGAGGATAAATTTGTTGTATGGACCGGGAATGATAAGCTTGCAGGGAAATATTATTACTATGACCAAAAAACCGGTGAAACTAAATTTCTGTCAAGCGTATTCCCATGGTTAGAAGAAAAACATATGGCTACCATGAAGCCCGTTCAATACCAATCAAGGGATGGGCTTACCATACACGGGTACCTTACTTTACCAAAAGGGCGTGATCCTAAAAACCTCCCCGTAGTGATAAACCCTCACGGCGGACCATGGGCACGGGATCGGTGGGGTTTTAACCGGGAAGCTCAAATGCTGGCGAACAGGGGGTATGCAGTTTTGCAGATGAACTTCAGGGGTTCCACCGGGTACGGAAAAGAATTTTGGCTGAAAGGCCAGAAACAATGGGGCAAATCCATGCAGGATGACATCACAGACGGCGTACACTGGTTAATTAAAGACGGTATCGCAGATCCGAAAAGGGTGGCGATATATGGGGGAAGTTATGGCGGTTATGCAACTTTGGCCGGTATAACTTTTACTCCTGATCTTTATTCCTGCGCCGTAGATTATGTGGGCGTTTCTAACATGTTCACTTTTATGAAAACCATACCTCCCTACTGGGAACCTTACAAAGCGATGTTCTATGAATTAGTGGGAGACCCTGTAAAAGACAGTGTGTTACTCGCGTCTGTGTCACCGGTATTTCATGCAGATAAAATTAAGACGCCACTATTTATAGCCCAGGGAGCAAATGATCCAAGGGTAAATAAGGCTGAAAGTGACCAGATGGTGGCGGCGTTGAGAAAAAGAGGCATCGAAGTGGAATACATGGTGAAAGATGATGAGGGGCACGGTTTTGCGAATGAAAAAAACTCCATTGATTTTTATAAAGCGATGGACAGGTTTTTAGCAAAATGCCTGTCCCCAAAGAAGTGATTTTGGATATAACTAAAAAGCATCCTCAAAGATGCTTTTTAGTTATATCATTTTTACGAGATAATAATGTTTCCGCCCTTTCTGTATCAGGAGGTATTTGTTATGCAATAATAAAGCCGCGTCTATTTTCATATCTACGGTTTCAACTTTCCTCCGGTTGATGCTTACGCCGCCGCCCTGCACATTCCGTCGTGCTTCACCCTTACTGGGAAAAATATTTGTTTCTGCCAGGAAGCTCACGACGTCCACACCTGCTGAAATTTTATCCGCGGGATAATCTGATTTAATAATCCCTTCCATGTTGTGCAGGTCATTTTCAGTCAGGCTTTCTGCGGAGGCGTTTTGAGCGGAAAATAATTTAGCGGTTGTTTCCATTGCCTTATCGTATTCGTCGCGGCCGTGTACAAAGATGGTCAGTTCCTTCGCAAGTGTTTTCTGCAATAACCTTTCCGATGGGTTTGCTGCATTATCTGCCAGGATGCGATCGATGGTCTCTTTATCCAGGAAAGTGAATATTTTGATCCACGCGGCGGCATCCACATCTGATGCGTTTAACCAAAACTGGTAAAACTGGAAAGGAGATGTTTTATTAGGATCCAACCAGACATTCCCCTGTTCCGATTTACCAAACTTGGTACCATCAGCTTTTTTGATCAGCGGGCAGGTAAATGCAAAAGCCTCACCGGCAGCCTTGCGGCGTATCAATTCCGTACCGGTCACAATATTTCCCCACTGATCGCTCCCACCCATTTGCAGCTTGCAGTTCCTGTTTTTATACAACCAGTAAAAATCATACCCCTGCACAAGCTGGTAAGTAAATTATGTGAAGGACATTCCACTATCTCCATCCAGACT
>JAKFCK010000150.1:0-4171 GCA_036676685.1 Chitinophagaceae bacterium
TGCCTGTGCTGGATTGGTTACGTACGGATGTAGCTTATGTTTTGCCGAAAAGGACACCAGGCTGGCCGGATCTCCATTATCAGTGGCCAAAATTTCACCCGGGCCTTCAATACTAAAGCTGACTTTATTATTTGCATCGGGAACCATCAATCCATTCTTATCCGTAACTGTTACGGTGATGAAAGAAAGATCCTCTCCATTAGCTTTTATCGTTTTACGATCTGCAGCCAGCGTTAACTCTGCAGCTTCACCAGTGGTTTGTACCCTTTGGGCTGCCCATTTTTTTCCGTCTTTATAAGCCACCACTTTCAGTTCGCCGGGTTCATAGTTGATCTCGTCCCAACGTAACCTGTACTCGAAAGGTCCTTTTTTCTTTCTGCCCATTGAACGTCCATTTAAAAAAAGTTCTGCTTCATCGCCCGAGGTAAAAACGTGCACCGGCGTGTTTTTACCTGCGCGATCCGGCCAGTTCCAATGAGGAAGAATGTTCACGCCGGGCAACCCTGGCCGCCACCGGGATTGGTAGAGGTAAAAGCGGTCTTTCTTAAATCCTGCCAGGTCGATGATGCCACAATAAGAACTTCGCGCTGAATAATAGGGAGTCGGCTCCCCTAGATAATCCCAACCAGACCAAACAAACTCTCCTGCGACAAATGGATGTTTGTCCTGGGAAGCAAAAACTTTATCAGGAGATGCACCGAAAGGAGCAGTATACAATTCGTAGGCACTTACATATTTATTTACCGGGTCGCCACCTGTACTATCGCTTACCGGGGCGCTGTTGCCTTCGGTCACGGGAAAGATATAGGAGCCACGCGTACTAAGTGCGGATGCTGTTTCACTGCTGACAATAAGTTTACCAGGAAATTTTTGCCGGAAAGCAGGGTACAGGGGTGATGTCCTGATACCCTTCAGGTGTGCATATGCAGGGGCATCTCTTATTCCTTCGCCCTGGTAATTTAAACTGAGTATATCCATTACTTCAGGAAAAGGCATACCAGGTTTTGCATAATTCATCGATGCGGTCGCAGGCCGGGTTGTATCTTCTTCCTTAATAATGTCGTATAATCTTTTCCCAATGGCCGCACCTTCCTCGGCGGTATATTGTTCCCCTACTTCATTTCCATAACTCCATGCAATAATGGAGGGGTGATTCCGGTCTCTTCGTATAAAAGATCTCGTATCCGGTTCAAACCAGTCTTTGAAAATGAGGTGAAAATCAAGGGGTGTTTTTTTGCGTTCCCAGCTATCGAATATTTCATCAACTACCAGGAAGCCCATCCGGTCTGTTAAATCCAAAAGCTCTGGTGCGGGCGGATTATGCGCCATGCGGATGGCATTACAACCTAACTCCTGCAATAGTTCCAATTGTCTTTCGGCGGCCCTTGTATTGAATGCTGCACCCAATGCCCCGAGATCGTGATGTTGGTTGACCCCTTGTATCCGCACTGCCTGACCATTCACCATTAAACCTTTTACAGGATCAAAATTTAAGGCGCGAATGCCAAAACGGGTTTCATATTTATCAACCACTACGCCGTTTGCATATAAAAGGGTGACGGCTGTATACAGATGGGGTACCTGGGAAGGCGGTGGGCCCCATAAAGCAGGATTTTTAATATTGACGCTATTTTCAATTTTCTGGTTTGTACCACCCTTGAGTCTAACGGTGGCCTGCGGAAAAACAGCAACCATGTTATGCCCCTTACGATTTAAAATGCTATCCAGGCGATAAATTTCTGTCACCACTTTAATGGTCTGGTCAGTGCTGGATTTATTTTCCAGGTGAAGCGCGAGGTCAACTGTTGCCGCCCTTTCCGAAATATTTTTCGTGGTAATAAAGCTACCCCAGTGCGCTACCTGCACCGGGTTCACTTTGGTGAGCCATACATTGCGATAAATACCAGCACCGGGATACCAGCGTGCAGAATTGGTAGGGTTGTCAATCCTTATCGCGAGTTGATTATCCCGCCCCGGCTTTAGGTGCGGTGTAAGATCAAGGCGAAAGGAGTTATAACCATAGGGCCATCCTCCTATCAATTTGCCGTTCAGCCAAACAATGGCATAAGACATTGCACCATCTATTTCCAGGTAAATATTTTTCCCTTTATCCGCCGCCGAAAGGGTTAACTTTTTCCTGTACCAGCCAACCCCCTGCACAGGTAGCCGACCCATACCGCCTCCAACAACTGCATTTCCTTCTGTATAAAACGGACCTTTGATAGCCCAGTCGTGCGGTAGGTCTATCAATTTCCAATCGCTATCATTGTATTGATTTTGCACAAAAGAAATACCTGCCCCGGGATTCCCTGCGGGTCGGCGGTTATGTTTTGCCGGGTCCTTAATGAATTCATTTGCTGTAGGAAGTACCCATTTTTTTAATACTGTGTCGGCAGCATGAACCACTACCCCTTCGGTGGGTTTTGAATCTGCAACGATATTATCATTCCGGTCAATAACGTCGGGACGCACATCGTATGATAAACCTTTGGCGCCTGGTGGATCTCCTTTAAAAAAACGCCATGCATTATTGAATGATAAACGCTCCCTGCCTTCCTGCCCATACGATGCGCATGGAACAATTGTTTCAGCAATCGTAAATACAATTGCAATAAATAAAAAAGATACCTTAAACTTCATCATATGTTTTAGAAGGGACTTCCTGCCTCCTGTTGAATGAGATGAAGCAGACCGCCTGTATTAAACCCGGGAAAATGAAACAAAAATCAACACGAAACCGGTTGCAGCAGCATGTGATTTTCACGATTTGGTTAAGTGGCCTGGATTTTTGCACCCACTAACCAGTTCTTCTCAGGGCCACTAACCGTTGTCTTAAAGAGCAGGAGAGATTTTTTACATCTCTCCTGCAGGCTTCTATTTTATAATATAAAATTACCTTGGTCAATTATAACCCGGATTCTGATAGGCCGCTTTTTCCTCTGCCGTCATATCCATTCCATCCATCTGCCCCTGTGGAATGGGACGGAGATAATGAAAAGGCTGAATAGTACGTGTTACCGTTTGTGGTGTATGGTTACCGTAATTTATTCCGCCAATCTGGTATGTACCGGCAAGTTCGTTCCATTTTTGTGTACGAACCAGGTCGAACCAGCGATGACCTTCCCCAAAATACTCACGGGAGCGCTCCGCCAGGATATAATTAATGTCGATAGTGGCAGGGGTGGCAGCCATCATGGCTGCACTGTTGTCTGCAACGAATGCTGCATTGTTCTTGTTGGAGAATCTCCACTTCCCTGCCCGGGCACGAAGCACGTTCACAAGTTCACGGGCAGATTTACCAGCTACGGTCACGGCACCCTTTACCGCTGCCTCGGCAGCGATGAGATAGAGTTCTGAGAATTTGGCGATCTTAAATGGACGGGTGCTGGTAGCATTCGGCTGTCCTAGCCCCGTGCCATTATCCGTGCGATAAACTCCCAATTTCCAGAGGCCGGGAAATACAATCCTGCTTATTCCAAGAGGATTGATCACAAAATCCGCCCTTCCTGGTATTTGACCGGCACCTACACCCGGGTAGGCTTTGCCCGGAAAATTAGCACCTGCCGGGTAAACAATACTGGGCGTAAGTGATTCGTCCTCAAGGAAACTCAGTACCGGTTGGCCCGGTGTTATAGGTAAATCATTGGCATTATAGAGCACCGGGTTAGAAGTGCCCCCTTTGGGCCAGTTCCCTCTATAAACAGTTGTAAAAGTTCCATCGTAACGGGAATCGAGAGTTTTATCCGTAAAAGTGTTTACAATAGCACCGATAGTGGGGGCCATACGGGTATAAGGACGACCCAGGGACTGAACTGCTTCGCGCTGAACAGAACTGACACCACTACCCGATCCATCTGGGTTTGGAGCGCTCCTGATCACAGTATAATTCCAGTTCACCATCCAATAAGCCCCGTTTCTGCCATTCCCGGATTCACTGTCAAAACAATTGAGACAGGCTCCGTTATAAGTCTCATTCTCCTGGGTATGATCGGCATACAACAGCATTTCTTTATTGCGGTCATTCCCGCCAACGTGCAGGTCATAGAACGTATTTTCCAGTCCAAAACTGCCGGGAGCATCAATAGCGGCGGTGGCGATATCATAAGCTTTTTGAAAGTAAAAAGCAGCGTCATGGCCATCGGGATCCGTTCTCGGGGACGCCGGGAATGTG
>JAKFCK010000151.1:0-3234 GCA_036676685.1 Chitinophagaceae bacterium
ATTATTCATCATACCTACACCAACGTAGATGGTATAGATGATGACATTGCAAAAAGCCCGATCATCCGTCAATGCGAAAGCCAGAAGTGGGTACCAGCCCACAAGGTGCAGCATTTATATCTTGTTCCTGTATATGCACTCTCTTCCATCTTCTGGATATTTTTTATGGATTTCACCAAGTATTTCAGTCGCAAGATATATACTACAGTCGCGTGGAAAATGAGTCCAAAAAACCATATCATTTTCTGGCTAACCAAATTGTGGTATGCAATCGCTTTTATCGCGATCCCTATTATTGTATGGGGATGGGCAGGTTGGTTAATGGGCTTTTTACTCCTGAATATTTCTATGGGCCTTACCCTTTCGCTGGTATTTCAATTGGCGCATGTGGTGGAGAACACGGAGTTCGAACACATTCCCCTCGATACCACGAAACACATTGACACCGCCTGGTCTGAGCACCAGCTGAAAACCACGAGCAATTTTGCTATGGGAAGTAAAACGATATCCTGGTTTGTAGGCGGGTTAAATTACCAGATTGAGCATCACCTGTTCCCTAAGGTAAGCCACGTGCATTACCCGGCCATTAGCAAAATAGTACAGCAAAAATGCCGGGAATTTAATCTTCCCTATAACCAATATCCTACCCTCGGCAAGGCATTAGCTTCGCATTTTCGTGTCATGAAACAACTCGGAACGCAACCTACTGCAGCGGTGCACGAAACAAAAGCACAGGCAGCTGCCTGATCTTAAGGTTTGTATTTAGCCTGCTGAAAAATTATTTCCGGGTCGGTAGTCATAAGCTCGTTTAAGGTAGTTTTCGGAAAACTATTCATGTATTTTTTTACGATCATCCACCCCGAGAGCGAACCGATATTACCGGGAGAGGCTTCTCCCAGTTCTGTTGTTTTGGGGCTTTCCCCGATATAGTTTTTGATGACGTTATTATCGATCGATTGAAGAAAATTATTCTGCACAAAAAGATTCCATATTACAGCTTCTCTCTCGAGACTTTCTTTTAGTTGTTTTTCGGTGTACCCAATCAGCTGATGATCCTTTGCGAAAGGCACAAGCTTCTGCAGGAGATATAAACGTTTACCCTTTTCCACCATTTGAATTACAAGGGTCTTGTCCTCTATTTTCTCGGGGTACATATCCAGCACTATATTTTTCATACAATTGATTGCTATATATTCAGGCGTAAAGCGGGCGCTGATATAGTCAGGATAAATCATTCTTACCATCTCCGTTTTATACATTGAAAAATCGCTCCCCAGGTGGTGATGGAGGCCTACTATAAATGCATCGGTGTCCAGGATATCTCCATAGCCATCAAGAGGGCCGATATAAGTAATCACTTTTTTAGGCACCGGGTATTTTGGAAAATAGTAGTTAAGGTATTGAACAGATTTTTTTATCTGTTTTTCGTAAGGAGAAAAGTCTGCAAATATTTTTTGAGCAGTATCAAACACAGGGCGGTAAGCGCTCATAAAACTACGGATATAAGCTGCAGCAGAGTCAGCAGGCCAGTTGGGATCAGAATTTAAAATGGTGGTAATGAAATTTTCTCCAAAAGAAGGGTAGCGGCTGATTAGCTGATCCAGTGCGGGCATAAGACGCGTGCTATCCAAAGAAAAAAAATCTTTTTCAAATCGTTGCGTGGTCAATTCCACTTTTATGCCAGACACATCGGGTGTATCGTTTTTACTATTGCAGGCCAGGAAAACAAAGGCCATCAAAAATACCAGGAAAAAAAATCTCATACTCGATATGCTTTTGAAAGATTTAACTTTACAAATAGGTTTAAGACATAAAGTTAAGTTCCTTTAAGCGTTTGGATTATGAAAATTTTTTTAGCCCAGCAGAACTATCATATAGGCAATTTTGAAAGTAACGTTAATAAGATCATTGTTGCAATTGAAGAGGCAAAACAACAGCAGGCAGACCTCGTGGTATTCAGCGAACTCTCTATCTGCGGATACCCGCCGAGAGACTTTCTTTATTTCAATAATTTTATAGATCAATGTTATGCAGCTATCGAAAAGATCAAAATACATGCAGATGGCATAGCCGTATTGGTGGGCGGTCCTCACAGGAATCCAACACCCGAAGGGAAAGACCTTTTTAATGCTGCATGGTTCCTGGCTGACCAGGAAATAAAACAAGTGATCCATAAAACCTGCCTCCCAACATATGATGTGTTTGATGAGAACAGGTATTTTGAACCGGCCACAGAATGGAGTGTCGTGCAGTGGAAGGGTAAAAAAATTGCGGTAAGCATATGCGAGGATATCTGGAACCTGGGGAGTAACCCCTTGTATAAGTATTGCCCGATGGATATGTTGATGAGCCAGCAACCTGATCTTATGGTAAACCTTTCGGCATCTCCTTTTGATTATACCCATGATGCTGACCGTCAGGCCACGGTAAAAGCAAATGTTTTAAAATATGGAATACCCATGTTTTATTGTAATGGCGTGGGAAGTCAAACCGAGATCGTGTTTGATGGAACATCACTGGTATTTGATAAGGATGCTAACCTGTGTGGCAAACTTTCCAGTTTTCACGAAGAGAATAAAGCCTTTATCTTAAATGATGATGGCACCATCGAAGGTGATATACTGGAGGCTGCTGACCTGTTGCCCAATGAAGAGATGAACCCGGCTGGCCTGGAACCATCGATGAACCTGGCTCATGTTTATGCCGCTTTACTGCTTGGCATCACCGACTATTTTAAAAAAATGGGTTTTACCAAAGCTATCCTCGGTAGCAGCGGAGGCATAGATAGTGCTGTTACGCTGGTGCTGGCATGTGAAGCGCTCGGCCCCCAGAATGTAAGGGCTGTACTCATGCCTTCCGAATTTTCCTCTGGTCATTCAGTAAGTGATGCCGAACAACTGAGCAAAAACTTAAATAACCCTTATGACGTCATCCCGATAAAAGACATTTATGATAGTTTCTTAAAACAATTGGAGCCGGTGTTTGCAGGCTCAGCTTTTGGCATAGCCGAAGAAAATATCCAAAGCCGTACCCGGGGTAATTTATTAATGGCCATCGCAAATAAATTCGGTTACATATTGCTAAATACCTCCAATAAAAGTGAACTGGCGACAGGCTACGGAACTCTTTACGGCGACATGGCGGGAGGCCTTGGCGTACTGGGTGATTGTTACAAGCTACAGGTATATGAATTGGCCAAATATATCAACCGGGATAAAGAAATTATCCCTCATC
>JAKFCK010000152.1:0-11626 GCA_036676685.1 Chitinophagaceae bacterium
GTGCGATCAGCGTCTGGCACTCCGACCATGCGAGAAAGTTCGGCACGGGCGACATCCGGCTGCTGAATATGTTTGCCCCGCAAGCCGCCATTGCGATTGAAAACGCGCGGCTCTACTCCGCGGCGCAGCGCCAGCGGCAGTACTTTGAAGACCTGGATAAGATCACCCCGATAGCTATGAGGACGGCTACCCCGCTTTCACTGGTGAAAAAATTATATGTGGAAAAAAGGTCTGACCGTGGGCCGGTTTTACAGGAATTGAAGGATGGGGATGAACTAAAAGTGGGAGACAAAGTGAAAGTTCGTATTGAGCTCAAAGTGGACCGGGCAATGGAATACGTGCACATGAAAGACATGCGTGCTGCTGCGATGGAGCCTGTAAACGTGATCAGCCAGTACAAATGGCAGGGTGGCCTGGGGTACTATGAAAGCACCAAAGATGCCAGCACCAACTTTTTCTTCAGCCAGTTGCCACGAGGAAGTTACGTATTTGAGTACCCCATGTTTGTTACGCATACCGGCAATTTCAGCAACGGGATCACGACTATTCAAAGTATGTATGCGCCCGAATTCAGCAGTCATAGTAATGGCATACGGGTTAGCGTGGAGTAACAACAGATCTTATTTTAAAATAATAAAGCCCTTTCCACCTTGTGAAAGGGCTTTCTTTTTATATTCGCATTTCCTACAATTTAATATTAGCAGATGCTCGACCCAATGCTCGACCCAATCATAGAAGAAGATGAGATCCCAACCCTTCACAAGGAAGCCGGCACCGGTATTGAAATATTTCATATTCCCCAGAAATTCAGGAGAATGGAAAATCTTCACATCGTTTTCTGGCTGATAAAAGATATCAGCTGGTGTATGATCTGGCGACCGCTTGGCCTGGCCATGATACTTCCCACATTTGTGATTGCCTGTGTGATAGCCTGGCGCACCAGGCGGATGATGAGTGAACTATGCCATAACCTGGCCGTGGTATTATGGATATTTGCCAACTCTTACTGGATGATCAGCGAATTTTATCAATTTGATAGTTGGGGTATTTATGGCGATTTTAGCTATAAAGAACTTTCCGCAATCCCCTTTGCCATGGGTATCCTGGTACTGGCCTGGTATTACCTTTGGTATGCGCCAAGACACAGGAAGCAGCAGGAAAGTTTTGCAAAAAAACCGAAGCTGAGTAATTCCGGCAGTTAATAGTATCTGCTTTGTTTTTGCTTCCTATCGCCGTTTTCCGTGTTCAGGGATAAATTTCGGTTGTATCAAAAAAATCTTTTCCTTCAAAGCGAAAATCCGGCTTAGCCCGGATTTTTCATTTTTCTCCCTTAAGGCTTATACTTTATCTTTGCCGCCTTAAATAAAATAAGAATGTTTAGAACCCATACCTGTGGCGAGCTCAGGATCTCAGATATTGATAAACCGACAACCCTGGCCGGCTGGGTGCAAACGGTAAGAAAATTTGGCTCCATTACTTTCGTGGACCTGAGAGACCGTTATGGTATTACCCAGCTACTATTTTCCGAAGCCTTAAATGCCCAGCTGGATGCAAATCCGCTGGGGCGGGAATTTGTGTTGCAGGTAAATGGCATGGTGAACGAACGTAGCAATAAAAACAGCAATATTCCTACGGGCGAAATTGAAATAGCCGTAGAATCTTTTTCGATATTAAATAAATCTGCTGTTCCACCCTTTACCATCCAGGATGAGACCGATGGCGGTGATGAACTGAGGATGAAATACCGTTTCCTGGACCTGAGGCGAAATGCCGTAAAGAAAAACCTGGAACTCCGGTATGCCGTGGGACGGAGTACCAGGAATTACCTGCATGAAAATGATTTCATGGATATTGAAACGCCCTTCCTCATCAAATCAACACCGGAAGGTGCACGGGATTTTGTAGTGCCAAGCCGCATGAATGCCGGGCAATTTTATGCTTTGCCACAAAGTCCGCAAACCTTCAAACAACTGTTGATGGTGAGTGGTTATGATCGTTACTACCAGATCGTAAAATGTTTTCGCGATGAAGACCTGCGGGCAGACCGCCAGCCGGAATTTACCCAGATCGATTGCGAAATGTGTTTCGTGGAGCAGGAGGATATCCTGAACATGTTTGAAGGATTGGTGAAACGCATTTTTAAAGATGTGAAAAACATCGACTACACTGATACAGTAGAGCGGATGACCTGGCAGGATGCCATGTGGACATATGGAAACGACAAACCGGATATACGGTTCGACATGAGACTGGCCAATCTAAAATTCCCCTTACATACTTACCCGGAAAAAAGTGAAGCCCTCCAAAGCTCCCCTTTAGGGGCGGGGGGGCATGGGTTTGCGGTGTTTGACGATGCAGAGACTGTGATTGCTATCGCAGTTCCCGGTTGCGCCGAATACACGCGCAAACAAACCGACGAACTTACGGAATGGGTTAAACGCCCACAGATCGGGATGAAGGGACTTGTCTTTATTAAATGCAATACCGACGGTACTTACAAAAGCAGCGTAGATAAATTTTACAGCCAGGAAAAATTAATGGCCATTGCGGAGGTTACCCAGGCAAAGCCAGGTGACCTTATTTTAATCCTTGCCGGTGCAGAGGAGAAAACAAGAAAAGCTGCCAGCGATCTTCGCATGTACATGGGTACCACACTCGGCCTCCGTAAGGCAGATGAATTTAAATTACTGTGGGTGTTGGATTTCCCGCTGTTTGAATATGCCGAGGAAGACAATCGCTGGGTAGCACGCCATCACCCCTTCACTTCTCCCAAACCTTCGGACATCAGCACCATGATAGATAATAACCCCGTTATTGAAAATGCCGCGGAATACCTGAAACATCCTTATGCCAACATCAAAGCGAACGCCTATGATATGGTGCTGAACGGCAACGAGATTGGCGGTGGTTCAATCAGGATCTATCAAAGAGAGTTGCAGGAAAAAATGTTTGCGGCTTTAGGCATGGATGCAGCGGAACAACAACATAAATTTGGTTTCCTGCTCGGCGCCTTTGAATATGGCGCTCCGCCACATGGAGGCATCGCCTTTGGTTTCGACCGTCTTTGCTCAATCCTCGGCGGTAGCGAAAGTATTCGTGACTTTATCGCTTTCCCTAAAAATAACAGTGGCCGGGACGTGATGATAGATGCGCCCAGTACAATCGATGATAAACAATTTGAGGAGTTGCAGATAAAGCTGGACCTTAAAGCCTGATGGCCACTCCCTGTAAATAGTTTTAAAGCCTGCCTTGTTTGCAGGCTTTATTTTTTCGGGTTATTTTTTCATTAACAGAACTTTGAATAACTTTTCATAACAATTACCACCGATGAAAAAAGTAACCTTAATCTGTGTTTTGTTCTCGGGCCTCCTGGTTGCTTCCTGCAGCAAGGATGTAAGTGATGTGGTGCCACAGGATAACAGCGTGGCTAAAACCCTGGTGAATGTGGCATATGCCGCTGATGCTGCACAGGTAATGGATATCTACCTGCCGGCCGGCCGATCTACAAACACGACAAAAGTTATGTTACTTATCCATGGTGGCGGGTGGACGGGTGGAGATAAAAACGATCCGTTATTCCTTCCTTTTGTGGATAGTATCAAGCGACGTTTACCGGAGTATGCGGTGTTTAATATTAACTACCGGCTGTCCGCCAACCCGCTAAACCTTTTTCCCACACAGGAGATGGATATAAAAGCTGCGACGGAATTTATCATTTCAAAAAGGAACGAATATGGCATATCGGACAAAGTAGTGATAGTAGGTGCCAGTGCCGGTGCTCACCTGGCTATGCTCCAGGCATATAAATATAACAGCGTGGTGAAGCCAAAAGCGGTTGTTTCATTTTTTGGCCCCAGTGACCTGGCGGATATGTATAATAACCCGGTGGGTGGCAATACATTAATTTCCTTTACGATCGGGCTTACGATAGGTAAAACGCCCGCACAGGATCCGGCGATCTATAACAGCAGCAGCCCCATCAATTTTATAAGCAGCAATACCGCAATGCCCACTATCTTACTGCATGGCGGACTGGACCCATTGGTAAGCCCGCAGCAATCGGTAGCTGTGAGGGATAAACTGGCGCAGGCCGGTATCGCCAACCAATATGTATTTTACCCGAATGCAGGTCATGGTGACTGGGATGGGCCTACGTATACCGATGCCTTTAATAAAATTGAGGTTTTTTTATCCCTTCATGTACCTTAATGGTATTGAAACATAAGTTTCACATTTCAATTGATAACTTTGCCCAACGGGTAAACGACCTTTAATAAATCCTTTATTTTTTGATGAGATCATTATTGCTTCTTCTTTTTTGTTGTTTGCTCTCGGCAGGCGCGCATTCACAGTTGTATTTCAAAAGCACTTTGAAAGCCAACCGGGAAAAAATGTTTCGCAACCTCGTACAAAATTCTATCAATAAAAATTTGGCGGTGCCCCTCACCGATTCTTCGGAAGATACCTGGCAGGGTGCATTCTGGGCATTGGCACTTTTACAGTACAAATCACCATGGATAAACGGGAGGATAGACCTGCTGGCGGACCAGATGAGCGCCAGGTCGGAAACTTTTCAACGTGCGGCACTGGAGCTTTTGTATAGCAACTACCCGGGCAAATATTATGACCCCGTGAAATTCCTGCTAATGCAAACGAGCGACCCTAAAATCTTTGCTATGTGCGCCGTTTACATGCTCAACAGCCCCAAAGCTGCAGATGATGTAAGTTTCCTCGCGGTGAAAACAAAACAACAGCTGGCTGCTTCTCCCGATCACCCGATCCTGCAACAGCTGCTTTACCAGCTTGAAAATTTTCAGAAACCTTTTAATAAGCCCGGTATTGAAAGCCTGCTCAGCAAAAATTACCTGGAAGGCCATACCATCGTGTACAGTTTCCAACGAAAAAACAGGGATTACCCCGGGCTGGTGATGGTAAGAGACGCCAGCGGACGTTTTGTGATGGATAGCACCGGGTTATTTTTTTCGGTACCCCAACTTGCCCGAAGCCTAAGCAACCTGCCAGGTTATCTTACCAACGGCAATACCCCCGAAGGCATTTTCCGGATGAAAGGTTATGATGTTTCCAGCAATGGTTTTATCGGGCCGACAGTAAATGTGCAACTGACGATGCCATTTGAAAAATCACCGGCCCATTTTTATGCGGACTCCAGTATTACTGATACCAGCTGGAACATCGGGTACTACAGGAATATGTTACCCAAAAACCTGAAGGACCATTACCCGCTTTACCAAAGTTATTATGCCGGAAAGGCCGGGCGAACAGAAATTATCATACATGGCACCACGATCAACCCGGCATATTATACTTCGCAACCATATTACCCCATGACACCAACTGCCGGATGCCTGACCAGTAAAGAGATCTGGAATGAAGATAATGGGCAGCGCATAGAAAGCGACCAGCAAAAACTCATCCAGGCACTGATAACCGCCGGCGGACCACAGGGATATGCCATCGTTGTGAATATCGATGATGAGCAACGGCCCGTGGCCCTTTACGATATTGTACCCCTCATAGAAAAGGCCAATGCCCAATAGGGTTTGTCGTTGTAACTTTACCTAATGAACAGGCCCCCGTTAGCAGAAAGAATGCGGCCGGAAACTTTAAACGAGTTGTCCGGGCAGCAGCACCTTACCGGGAACGGAAGTATCCTGAGAAATGCAATTGATAATGGAAAGATCCCGTCTATGATACTTTGGGGGCCTCCTGGTGTTGGAAAAACGACGATCGCCAATATTATTGCCAACACATTAAAACAGCCGTTTTACCAGCTCAGTGCGATTTCATCCGGTGTAAAAGATGTAAGGGAGGTAATAGAAGATGCACGGACAAAACCAGGCGCTATCCTTTTTATTGACGAGATCCACCGTTTTAATAAAGGTCAGCAGGACGCTCTACTCGGGGCGGTGGAAAAAGGTGTAATCACCCTGATAGGAGCTACTACAGAAAATCCCTCCTTTGAGGTAAACAGCGCATTGCTTAGCCGCTGCCAGGTATATATATTAAAGGCATTGGATGAGCAGGATCTCAAACACCTGCTGCAGCATGCCCTGGCCAATGATCCTGTGTTAAATAAAAAGAAAATTGAGCTGAAGGAAACAGAAGCACTTATCCGGCTCTCCGGAGGCGACGCCCGGAAACTGCTGAACCTGCTGGAACTCGTAACAGATGTTGCGGGTGACGAGATGGTTATAGACGATGAAACTGTTATGGAGATTGCTCAGCAGAAGATCGCGCTATATGACAAAAAAGGCGAGCAGCATTACGACATTATTTCGGCATTTATTAAAAGTATGCGCGGCAGCGATCCTAACGGGGCGGTGTACTGGCTTGCGAGGATGATCGAAGGCGGGGAAGATGTAAAATTTATTGCCAGGCGCATGCTCATCTTTGCCAGCGAGGATATAGGGAATGCTAATCCCAATGCATTACTGCTGGCCAATAACTGTTTCCAGGCGGTGAATGTCATCGGGTATCCCGAGAGCAGGATCATTTTATCGCAATGCGCTATTTACCTGGCTACTTCGGTGAAGAGCAATGCCACATACATGGCGATAGGTGAAGCCATTGATGCTGTAAAAAAACACGGGGATCTGCCGGTTCCGCTGCACCTGCGCAATGCGCCCACTAAACTAATGAAGCAGATGGATTATGGGAAAAACTACCAGTACGCCCATAATTTTGAGGACAATTTTGTACTGCAGCAATTTCTTCCCACGGCGATAGAGGGACGCAGCTTTTATGTGCCGCAGAAAAATGCGAGGGAGGAAGAGGTAAGAAAATTCCTGAAAGCGAGGTGGAAAGAAAAATATGGATACTAAAAAAGATATCAGCTGCCGGGACGACATTGAGAAATTTATCCGTTCCTTTTATGATGCAGTAGTCCGGGATGAAACGATCGGTATTATTTTCACTGAAGTGGTACAAATGAACTGGGATCATCATATTCCCCTCATTACAGATTTTTGGGAAACGATCTTACTGGACCACCCCGTATATCAAAAAAATGCCATGGAAGTGCACTACCAATTGAATGAAAAGTTTCCCCTGGAACCCCGGCACTTTGAGGCGTGGTTGCGGCTTTTTAATACTACCCTTGATGTTATGTATGCGGGCCCGGTTGCAGCACTCGCCAAAAAAAGAGCTGCCGGTATAGCCGGCCTGATGTCTTTTAAAATGAATAAAAAAGCTTTATGAGACCGGTAATATGGACCTGCAAAAAATTTGACGACCTGACGACAGCAGAACTTTACTGCATCTTAAACCTGAGAAGTAAAGTATTCGTGGTGGAACAGCACTGTGTTTACCTGGATACAGACGGACGGGATTCGGCTGCTTTTCATTTTTGCGGATGGCTGGAAAATAAACTTGTAGCTTATTGCCGGTTGTTGCCTCCCGGTGTAGCTTACCCGCAGTTGGCAAGTATCGGCCGCGTGGTTACTGACCCTGCGTTTCGCAAAGATGGACTGGGTAAAATAATGATGACCAAAGCAATTGCTAAAACCTACGATCTTTTTGGTGTAACCAGAATAAAAATTGGTGCCCAGCAGTACCTCACCAGGTTTTATGAAAACCTTGGATTCCGGGTCAGCAGCGAACCCTACCTGGAAGATGGCATACCCCACCTGGAAATGCTGGTATCCAAATAATTTTTCACACATACAATATTTAACAGAAGCCTGCGTTTTTAATCTACTGTGCCTTTGGCATAGCGAAATATCCAAATTTCTGTAGAAAAACTAAACTGACTTCTGATGAAACCAACTTTACTAAACTTCGCCCTGAAAAGCGTGCTGATACCCCTCTTCAGCATTCTATTTTTTACCAAAACTAATGCCCAACATTTTATCTTCGGTAGTGACAAAGTCAAAATTGAAGCCGGCCTCAATTTCGGCCCGACTTTCTTTTTAGGTGACCTTGGTGGCAACCAGGGAAAAGGAACTTCTTTTGTTAAAGACATCAACCTGGAACTGACAAGATTTATGAAGGGTGCCTTCATTAGCATTTACCCTACAGACTGGATGGGATTCCGTGTAGCCGGGCAGTTCACTTACGTGGCCGGCCAGGACAACCTTATTGACAGCAAAGGTGTGCACGAGCTATGGAGAAAACAACGTAACCTCGACTTCAAAAGTAAAATGTGGGAGGTTTATGGTGCTGTAGAACTTTTTCCAACAATGATGTTCAATAAGTATGACGACTATGATCCACGTTTGAAACCTTATGGTTTTGTAGGATTAGGCCTTTTTCATTTCGACCCTATGGGATCGATCACTGCTGCCAACGGCGTGCAAACATGGCACCGTCTTCAGCCGCTTCGTACAGAAGGACAAGGCATGGCAGAATACCCGGACAGGAAGGAATATAAACTCACACAGCTGAATATCCCGATGGGTGCCGGCCTGAGATATTCCGTGAGCGAAAGAATTAACGTGGGAGTGGAATTGTTATACCGGAAAACATTTACAGATTACATCGATGATTTAAGTACAAAGTACATCGATCCAAAATATTTTGATCAATATCTTTCACCGGCAGATGCAGTCATTGCCCGTAAAATCAGCGATAAAACTTTCGGTATTGTTACACCTGGTGTTACAAGATATGCCCCGGGTACACAGAGAGGGAATCCAAAAAATAATGATGCTTATTTTTCTACCCTCTTAAAAGTTGGGGTTAGACTAGGAGCAATTTACTCCACCCCGGAAGCCAGGAATGCTGCCCGCCAGACAAGATGTCCTCATTTCTATTAATCATTAAACTCTTAGGAAAATGAGAAACATAAACTTTATCCCGTGCATGTACAAAGCGATTGCTTTTATGACCTGCATGATGTTGCTGATGTTTTTTTCCAGGTCAAAAGCAGCAACCACTCACCAGGATTTTCAGAAGAGCATAGCCGTAAAAACAAACACTATACAATTACCATAACTAACCACTAATAAAACGACCCATGACGATTGATTAATAAGTGCAAGGTATACAACAGAAGTAACCCCCGGAGATCAATGTATAATCGTATACGATGAATACCCCTGAAACCACAATTTTCACTTCGTTACTATGCTTTGCCTTGTTTTAAATCTGGGCACTGAAATTGAAAAAAGCCATGAATTAATTTTCATGGCTTTTTCTATAAGCTGAACTATAAGTTTCGTAACTATTCCAGTTCCATTTTTAAATACCGGGCAGTAAAGCTTTCTTTGTTATTTACCATGCCCCCTGGTGTGCCATCATATAAAATTCTTCCGCCCCCGCTGCCGCCTTCAGGCCCAAGATCAATAATGTGGTCAGCAACTTTGATCATATCCATGTTGTGCTCTATCACCAGGACCGTGTTTCCCCGGTCCACAAGTTTATTTAAAACATCCAGCAGGTGTTGGATATCTTGGAAGTGCAGCCCGGTTGTGGGCTCATCCAGAATATAAAATGTTTTTCCCGTATCTCTTTTCCCAAGTTCAGTGGCGAGTTTTACCCGCTGCGCTTCTCCCCCGCTAAGCGTAACTGCACTTTGCCCGAGCGTGATATACCCCAGGCCCACTTCCTGCAGTACTTTAATTTTCCTGTAAATAAACGGTACCGCGTTAAAAAATTCAACAGCATCATCTACCGTCATATTCAGGACATCGCTAATAGATTTCCCTTTGTAGCGTATCTCCAGGGTTTCCCGGTTATATCTTTTGCCATTACACTTTTCGCAATGCACATATACATCCGGCAGAAAGTTCATTTCGATCACTCTCATGCCTCCCCCTTCACACACATCACAGCGCCCGGTCTTCACATTAAAAGAAAACCTGCCCGCATTATATCCCCGGATCTTGGCTTCGGGTACCTGTGCAAACAGGGTCCTTATGTCAGTAAAAAATCCGCAATAGGTGGCAGGATTGCTCCGTGGTGTGCGGCCGATAGGGCTTTGATCTATCTCTATTACCTTATCTATTTGCTCAAGGCCTTTTATGCTCTTATACCCCAACGGGCTTGTCTTGGATTTGTAGCAGAATTGGCTCATCAGTGGATACAGCGTTTCGTTGATCAAAGTGGATTTTCCACTTCCGCTGACGCCGGTGATCAGGACCAGTTTGCCCAACGGAAAATTTACCGAAACGGACTGCAGGTTATTGCCGGTGGCTCCTTTTAGCTCTATAAATTTTCCATTGCCTTTCCTCAGCTCACCTGGCACCGCAATTTTCTTTTGTCCGCTTAGGTATTGGGCCGTTTCCGAGCCTGACTTCAGCACATCTTCGGGCGTACCGGCAGCCACGATCCTGCCGCCGTGCGTTCCTGCCCTGGGGCCAATATCCACCAGGTGATCGGCAGCCAGCATTATATCTTTATCATGCTCTACCACCAGCACACTGTTCCCGATATCCCTCAGATTTTGCAACGCTGTGATGAGTCGTTGGTTATCCCGCTGGTGCAAACCAATGCTTGGCTCATCGAGGATATACGTAATCCCCTGCAGTTGCGAACCAATCTGCGTCGCAAGCCTGATCCGCTGATACTCCCCACCACTAAGGCTTTTAGAAGGCCGGTATAAGGTGAGATAAGTGAGGCCTACATTCAATAAAAAACCCAGGCGCTCCCGGATCTCTTTTAGAATATCCTTTGCGATAGTATTTTGTTTTTGGCTCAATCGTTCTTCAATCCCGTCAAACCAGGCATGTAATTTATCCAGGTCCAGCTCACTTAATTCAGCAATATTTTTTTCGTCAACTTTAAACCAGAGGCTTTCTTTGCGTAAGCGTGTACCCCCGCAACTTTCACAAAGTTTAAGCTTCATGTATTTTTCCACCCAGTCCCTTAAGGCCTCGGTAGTGCCCGGAGCAGAAAACCATCGCTTCAGCATATTTACCACACCTTCATATTCTGTGGCGTAATATACTGAGCCCTCCTGCGGAATGTCCATTTCAATATCTGCATTCTCATCTTCCCCTGCTTCCTCTTTGCCATACAATAAGATATTCATGACTTTGGCAGAAAGGTCTTTTATCGGTTTATCTAAAGAGATCTTATATTTTTTTGCGATCTGCTGCACCTGTTTAAACACATAAGCTTCCCTTTCTTCTCCCAATGCAGCAATACCGCCGTCTTTCACGCTCAGGTTCGGGTCGGGAATAACGGCATCCATATTTACCTGGTAAACTGTGCCCAGGCCCTTACAAACCGGGCAGGCACCATAGGGAGAATTAAAGGAAAATGCGTTGGGGCTGGGTTCTTCGTAACTTATACCTGTCTCAATACACATCAGCTGTTTGCTGTATTGCACCACTTTGTTATCATCATTGATGAGCATGAATAAAAGGTCTTTTCCCATCGCCAATGTCTTTTGCACACTCTGACTCAGGCGAACTCTCATGTCATCTTTAACCTGCAGGCGATCCACAACAACTTCTATATCATGAATTTTATAACGATCCACCTGCATACGGGGCACCAGGTCCAGCACCTCTCCGTCAACACGCACTTTTACAAAACCTTTTTTCCGGATATCCTCAAAGAGTTCCCTGTAATGTCCTTTGCGTCCACGAACCAACGGCGCAAGCAGGCTAATTTTTTTGTTTTTAAATTTTGCAAAAATGGAAAACACGATCTCTTCCTCGCT
>JAKFCK010000153.1:0-1618 GCA_036676685.1 Chitinophagaceae bacterium
GCGAGCTCCCTTCTCACCCGGAGTTGCTGGATTGGCTGGCGGTAGATTTTATGAACCATGGCTGGAACATCAAGCGTTTAGTGAAACAGATCGTTCTTTCGAGCACCTACAGACAATCAGCAGAGATATCTTCAAAAAAATTACGGATAGATCCCGAGAACATTCTGCTTGCACGTGCACCACGCTACCGGATCCCGGCAGAGTTTGTAAAAGATCTGGTTTTAGCCAGCAGCGGGCTACTCGTTAAAAAAATAGGCGGCCCAAGTGTAAAACCTTACCAGCCTGCAGGGCTTTGGGAAAGCGCAACATCCGGCCGGGGTCTGTTGGCAAATTATAAACAGGATCACGGTGAAAGTCTCTACCGCCGGGGAATGTATACATTTATTAAGCGGACCGTGCCGCCGCCTGCAATGGGCATTTTCGATGCTAGCAACCGGGATCAGTGCGAGGTAAAGCGCTTAAATACCAATACTCCACTGCAGGCATTGGTCATGCTGAATGACCCTGCGGTACTGGAAGCCTCTCGTGTTTTAGCAGCTAAATTACTCCAGGAAAATAGCCAGGCTGAAGCAAAAGTTAGAAAGGCATTCCGCCTGATCGTCTGCCGGAATCCCAGTGAAAAAGAAATTAGCCTGCTCACGGCCTACTATTCAGATCAGTTAACAGTATTCAAACAAAAATCTAATGCTGAAAAAGTATTGGCTGTTGGAGAGTATCCTGTTCCCTCGAAAATCAATAAAACCGCCCTGGCGGCAATGATGGGAGTAATTACCACTATTTATAATTTAGAAGAAACCATCACAAAAACCTGATATATGGAAAAGGATTTTTTAGAACATGGCCTTAACTACAACAGGCGCCGTTTCTTATCCAGGTTAAGTTTAGGACTTGGCAGTGTTGCTTTGGGCTCTCTGCTCATACCAGATCTTTTTACCGGGGGAATGGATGATGCAAGCCTTCCGCCCGGCATTCCGGACTTCGCACCTAAAGCAAAAAGGGTGATCTACTTATTCCAAAACGGGGCTCCGTCTCAGCTGGAATCTTTTGATTACAAGCCTAAGCTTAGAGAAATGATGGGTCAGGAACTTCCGGCATCCATCCGTGCAGGGCAGCGTCTTACCGGCATGACGGCTAATCAGGATTCATTTCCCCTGGTTGGGTCATACTATGATTTTAAACAGTATGGGAATTCCGGGGCATGGATCAGCGACCTTTTTCCCTATACCGCCAAGGTGGTGGATGATATTTGTATCATCAGATCGATGCATACCGAGGCGATCAATCATGATCCGGCTTTAACTTTTTTTCAAACCGGCGCACAACAGGGAAACAGGCCCAGTATGGGTGCCTGGCTGAGCTATGGCTTAGGCAGCGAGAATAAAAACCTGCCGGCTTTTACCGTGCTGCTTTCACGCGGTAAAGGCAACGGCCAGGGCGTATATTCGAAACTCTGGACAAACGGATTTCTGGATTCAACCCACCAGGGAGTACAGTTTAGCAGTGGCGAAGATCCGGTACTTTACCTGAAAGATCCCGACGGATTCAATAGGGCTGAAAGGCGGAAAATGCTGGATAACCTGGCTGCAATGAATGATCTGTCGTACAAGGAATTTGGTGA
>JAKFCK010000154.1:0-2503 GCA_036676685.1 Chitinophagaceae bacterium
GCTTATGCCCATCGAAAATCCTGATGAAATGGGATTGCCGATCCGCGAAGCAGTGGACAGGCTGAACCAACAGGAGGAATACCGCAGGCTGTTTAAGAAAATTTTCAGACAACCGGTTACCGCTAAAAACCTGGGACAGGCATTTGCTGCTTTTGAAAAAACACTTGAAACTGTAGATAGTAAGTTTGATGACTGGAGTAATAACCTGGCGGAATTGTCCGAAGAAGAGGAGAGAGGAAGACAGTTGTTTATCGGGGACAAAGCAAAGTGTTTTGATTGCCATTCGATGGAGGATTTTACGGATGATCAGTTCAAAAATATCGGGCTGTACAATGATAGGGATGCCAGGGACGTGGGCAGGTTCAGGATCACGAATAATAAAGAAGACCTGGGTAAATTTAAAACGCCGGGATTAAGGAATGTTGCCGTTACCGGTCCCTTCATGCATGATGGCCGTTTCAAGACCCTGGAACAGGTCGTTTCTTATTACAATACCCCATTCATGTTTGTAGATGACCCCATCAATATAGACAGTACTTTGAAGGAGCCTCTGCGCCTGACCCAACAGGAGAAAAAAGACCTGGTTGCTTTCCTCAAAACCCTTACTGATAAGGCTTATATCAAAAGGTAAGGTTAACAAAAAATTAGGCATTATATTAGCAGTATAAAATGCAGAATAATTTTATTTGTAAATAAACTAATAAGACATGGAAGCAGTTAAACCTAAAATTTTGTTGTGCGAAGACGATACAAACCTCGGAATGGTGTTGAAGAATTACCTGGAATTAAATGATTACGACGTCACGCTCGAGAGAGATGGCCGCCTTGGATTGGCTGCATTTCAGCGGGAGAAATTTGATATTTGTTTATTGGATGTAATGATGCCAAACATGGATGGATTTACCGTGGCCGAGGAGATCCGTGATATCAATCCTGATGTGCCTTTATTTTTCCTGAGCGCCAAAACAATGAAAGACGATATCATCCAGGGGTATAAACTGGGCGCAGACGATTATATTACCAAACCTTTTGACAGCGAGGTATTACTTCATAAGATCAAGGCCATTCTGAAACGTAATGAAGAAATGCACAGGGAGGAAGTAAATGCAGAATTTGACCTGGGCAAATATCATTTTAATCCAAGGCTGAGGGAATTGGCAGTTAACGGTAAGGTGCAAACGCTTTCTCCAAAGGAAAATGAATTGCTGAAAATGCTGAGTGAGTATAAAAATGACCTGTTGCCAAGGGAAGCTGCACTGAAAAAGATCTGGGGCAGCGATACTTATTTTAATGGCCGTAGTATGGATGTGTATATTGCCAAATTGCGTAAATACCTGAAAGAAGATCCAAAACTGGAGATCGTGAATATTCACGGAAATGGTTTCCGGTTGGTGGAGAGCGAGTAATAAAAATATTGATATAAGAAAGGGCGGAACAATTTGTTCCGCCCTTCTTTTATAAGGTAAATCTTTGATCCTGTAACGGGCTCACACGTTTTTAAAACGTCACACTTTATTAAATTCTCCTGGTTTATATTCCACCAAACAGATTGGGCTGCCCGCTGCCGGCATGCGGTTTTTTTCCCAGGTGCTCATAGGCTTTGGCTGTCACTTCTCTTCCCCTGGCAGTACGCTGCAAAAATCCCTGTTGAATTAAAAAAGGTTCATACACCTCTTCCAATGTGCCGGTTTCTTCACCCACGGCTGTGGCAATAGTAGTGATGCCTACAGGGCCGCCTTTAAATTTATCAATGATGGTGGTAAGGATCCGGTTATCCATTTCGTCCAGGCCGTAAGTATCCACGTTCAGCGCTTTTAATGCATGTTCCGTAATATTCATATCGATCACACCATTGCCGATCACCTGTGCAAAGTCACGCACCCTGCGCAGCAGGCCATTGGCGATCCTCGGGGTGCCCCGGCTGCGGCCTGCAATTTCAGTAGCTGCGTCGCTGGTGAGTTTTGTGTTTAAGATCCCTGCACTGCGGGTGAGGATATTTTTTAACGTCGGCGTATCATAATATTCCAGCCGGGACTTTATACCAAACCTTGATAGCAGGGGGGCTGTCAATAAACCGCTGCGGGTGGTAGCCCCGATCAGGGTGAAAGGATTCAGGTTGATCTGTACACTCCTCGCACTGGGGCCGCTGTCAATCATTATATCGATCCGGAAATCTTCCATTGCGGCGTAGAGGTATTCTTCTACCACTGTGCTCAGGCGGTGAATTTCATCAATGAACAACACATCATTGGCTTCCAGGTTGGTGAGCAGGCCGGCCAGGTCTGCAGGTTTTTCAATCACGGGGCCACTGGTTTCCCTGATGCTTACGCCCAACTCATTGGCTACGATGCGGCTAAGCGTGGTTTTACCTAACCCGGGCGGGCCATGAAAGAGGATATGATCCAGGGCTTCCCCCCGCATTTTTGCGGCCTTGATAAATATTCGCAGGTTTTCGATGGTTTGTGGCTGACCGCTGAAATCATCGATCTCCCGCGGCCTTATA
>JAKFCK010000155.1:0-4737 GCA_036676685.1 Chitinophagaceae bacterium
CGTAACGCCGATGTTCGCAAAAGCTTTACCACTGAAAACGGTTTTCCTTACCACGAATCCATTGGACAGGTCCGGCAGTGCCACAGCACCGGAGACCAAACCTGCTTTTAAACGAACGCTCAAACTTGGCGCCACAGCTTTACCTGCAGTATTGTTGCTAAATACGATCACATCCGCATTGGTAGCTTCTGCTGCCTGCGCAATTATTTTAGTATATACCTGTGCATCCAGGTTATTTAATGCTGCATCGGAAACAGTATGCACTTTCGCAAGGCCATAATTGCCGAGGGAAACCAGGTCATCATTTACGGTGCCCAGCACAAGACCTTCTGCGCTGGTGCCCAGTTGCTCCGCAACTTTTGCAGCGTAATTCGCTGCCTCAAAAGAAGATTTTTTTATATGGCCGTCGGCCTGGTCGAGAAAAACTAAAACGCTCATAGAAGATAATTTGTCAAAACCCCTGTCCCCTGAAGGGGAACTTAGGTTTGAATGATTTAATTATTTTGAAGATATTTTATTGAGTGATGCCTCCAAAAAATAGAAGGTTGCCGTTTCGAACAAAGTAACCACCAAGGTTCCCCCTTCAGGGGGTCAGGGCGTTTTAAATCGCTTTCGCCTCCTCCCTCAACAACCTCACCAATTCCTCCGCGTTATCCGGGCTCACCAGTTTTACACCTGCTTTTGCCGGAGGCAGATCAAAACTTACTACAGAGGTCAATGAATCTGCCGTTACGGGTTCCTTTACTGTCAACGGTTTTGTACGGGCACCCATGATCCCTTTCATATTCGGGATACGCTGTTCTGCCATTCCTTTCTGGCAGCTTACTACCACGGGCAGCGCTACTTTGTTGGTTTCTTCGCCACCTTCGATTTCCCTGACGACCACTGCTTTGCCATCTTCAAGGTCAAATTTGATCGCATGGGAAACGTAGGGTAGTTCCAGCAACTCGGCTACCATACCCCCGATGGAAGAGCCGTTATAATCAATGGTTTCCTTACCGGTAAAAATGAGGTCATATGCACCTTCTTTTGCAACTGCCGCAATCTGTGAAGCGATATTAAAACTATCGGTGTTATCACTATTTACCCGTATGGCTTCATCCCCGCCAAGGGCCAACGCTTTACGGATGATAGGGTCGCTGTCTGCAGGTCCTACATTAATTAGGTGTAACACGGTGGAGGGATCTTTTTCTTTCAGCTCAATAGCACGAACCAATGCATACCACTCGTCGTAAGGATTGATGATCCACTGCACACCATCTGCCGCAAATTTCGTATTGTTATCTGCGAAGGCTATTTTTGCTGTGGTGTCGGGTGTTTTACTGATGCAAACTAATATCTTCATTACTACTTTTTATCGCCCTTCCATCAACAAGAAAGGCTGGGGTGAAATAAAAGTTGTTTATGCAACTATGTGCAAATATAAGCCTTGCAAAGATAGTTTTAATGTGACCTTAAAAAAATATTGTTGATGAGCAGGATAGAAAAATTGCTGGAATATTTAAAGACCAATGACAAGGACAGTTTTCTTCAGCACGCCCTGGCTTTGGAGTATATTAAAATTGGAGAGGATGAAGAAGCCCGTAAACTGTTCAATGAAATTTTGCTAAGGGAGCCCACCTACGTAGGTTCTTATTACCACCTTGGGAAATTGCTGGAGCGGCAGGGAAATTTTGACAAAGCGATAAAGATATATGACCGGGGTATGGAAGAAGCAAAACGAGCGGATGACAGGCATTCATTTAATGAATTGCAAATGGCAAAGGAGGAGATTGAAGAAACCCCCTGACCCCCTAAAGGGGGAAAAGCCCCTGTCCCCTAAAGGGGAACCTAAGTCGATAAAATATTCTTAGTGGAAATATTATATAACGGTAGCTTTCAGGGCAAAGAATTATGAATCACAAATCAATTAAGGACTTGCATCAAGGTTCCCCTTTTAGGGGGTCAGGGGGTAGTCTCTATCTTTCTTTCATAGATTTCATCAAAAGCGAAAACCTTTTTCATGCAAAAGACAGGTTACTCCTTGCCGTTAGTGGCGGCGTAGATTCCGTAGTGTTATGCGAGCTTTGCAAGCACGCGGGTTATGATTTTGCGATTGCTCATTGCAATTTTCAATTGAGAGGAGCAGAAAGTAATGCCGATGAACAATTTGTAAGAGAACTGGCAAAAAAATACAATGTTGAAATTTTTGTAAAAAAGTTCGTTACTGAAAAGTATGCCGATAACAATAAATTAAGCATACAGGTTGCCGCACGTAAACTTCGTTACGCCTGGTTTGCAGAACTACTTGGAAAAGTAAACGACGACTCCAAACAAGAAGAGCTTAAAGCCCCCTTCAGGGGGTTTGGGGGTTTTTTATTAACCGCCCACCACGCCGATGATAACATCGAGACCATCCTGATGAATTTCTTCAAAGGATCCGGTATAAATGGATTGAAAGGGATGTTGCCAAAACAGGCAAAAATTGTGCGGCCATTGCTTTTCGCAACAAAGGAACAGGTTCTTGATTTTGCTGAAGAACATCATTTATCCTGGCGGGAAGATTCCAGCAATAGCAGCGATAAATATACCCGTAACTATTTCCGCAACCAACTTATACCGGGCCTGCAAAAAGTATTTCCGCAGGTAGAAGAAAACCTGGTACACAATGCCGAAAGGTTTAGGGAGATCCATACGATCTATGAAAATGCCCTGCAGCAAATAACGAAGAAACTTATCACTATCAAGGGTACAGAATTACACCTGCCTGTCGTCAAACTATTGAAAACAGCTGCATTACATACCGTGCTGTATGAGATCATAAAAGATTTTGGATTCACTGCGCACCAGGTAGGGGAAGTTTTGAAGCTGCTGCACAGTAATTCGGGTAAATACGTGCAGTCGGGCACACACCGTGTACTGCGCAACAGGCAGTGGCTCATCATTTCCGCAGTTGACGATAATAGTGCTTCCACTTTTTTAGTGGAAGAAAGCGACACGGAAGTTGTTTTTCCGGGGGGAGAATTATGGGTAGTACAAATTGATGTACCCCAGGGTATATCAACTGATCCATCTATTGCACAGCTGGATGCGCGTGATATTAAATTCCCTTTGCTCTTGCGCAAATGGAAGACCGGCGATTATTTTTATCCACTCGGCATGCCGAAAAAGAAAAAGCTCAGCCGGTTTTTTATTGACCAAAAGATGTCATTGATCCAAAAGGAAAACTCCTGGGTCATTGAAAGTGATAAAAAAATTCTGTGGATCATCGGCCACCGTATAGATGACCGCTTTAAAATAAAACCCACCACAACATCGGTGCTGAAGTTTTCATTAAGGCCTGCCAAATAAGCTAGGCTGCTTTAGTTCCTCTACTATCCCTTCAAATAATACGGGTTGCAGCAGCCCGATAAGTGCAAGCGTGAAGGCCAGCCCAAAAAGTGAACCCCAAAGATGGGCATCATGGTTCACATTGTCATTGTTTTGTTTACCCATATAAACGCAGTACACAATGTATAATACCGCATACACAGCAGCGGAGATCTTGAGTGCTCCGTATAAGTATATACTGCTCCAGGGACTGAATACAATAGCCGCAAATACCACTGCAGATACTGCTCCCGAAGCACCCAGGGACCGGTATTGATAATTGTCCTGGTTCTTTATATAGCTGGGGATATCCGCCACGATAAGCCCTATGAAATACAGTCCCAGGTAAGCCATGTTGCCCCCGAGCCCGTATTCTGCAAAGAGGTATTCAATATTTCTTCCGAAAAAATATAAGGTAAACATGTTGAAGAAAAGGTGCATCCAGTCACCATGCAAAAAACCGGAGGTAATGAACCGGTAATACTGGTTTTCTCTTTTGGTGTAGTAAGGCCACCCGATGGTTTTATCCAGCATTTCTTTATTAGAGAACCCTATTATAGAGAAAATAACATTTGCCGCGATTAGCAACAGTGTTATTGGAGTATCCGAAAAATTCATGCAGTTTGTTTTTTTTCAAAACTAAGGAAAATAAGATTGGTAAGACCAGCGGTTAAATTTTAGAAGGCCGCAACTGGTGCACAAAAATCTTATTGGTACGTTTTTTGGAAATTATATGGCCAAAACCAGTAACATGAAATTTCTCAAAGCCGCAGTTTCACTTTTTATGGTGATCAGTTTATTCAGTTGTGAAGCCATCCAGAAAGCTACCAACAGCACGGGTTCCGCTTTTACCCTCACAGGACAGTGGCAGCTCAGCAGCAATTCCCCTGACAACGTCCTGGTAGGCAGCAAAGTTACAGTGGCGCCCTTTGTGTCTGAAGCAAGGATCACCACGCTGGCATCTACGGCTAATTGCCTTCGCGAAAACGACGTTCTATGGAAAACGATCACTGCTGATAATGCCGGGGGTTTTGCGATCAGCTCCCTGGTGAGTGGTTGCAGCGGCCTGAATTATCAAACAGCCAATATCTACGTGATCAATAATAATGAAATCAGGGTGACCGGAAAAAATGCAAATGGGCAAGAAGCTACCCAATTGTGGAAAAGGGTGCAGTAGGAGACGGTATACGGCAGGGGGTTAAAATTAGGAGGTGGAAGGTGAAAGGTATAAGGTAACAAGTAAATACAGTTGCTAAAGTTAAACTTACTGGTTGGAGTACCTTGAACTTTATATTACTTTATCTATATCTATATATCATATAATTCGAATCACACATAACCTCTTATCGTGATCCTTAACTATGATGATATTTCTCGTTCTTAATAATT
>JAKFCK010000156.1:0-7150 GCA_036676685.1 Chitinophagaceae bacterium
CAGGCTGACATTTGGCGCCAGCGTGCAGGATGTAAGGGTATGGGGACAGGACGCATCAACAATTTCCAATGCAGACGGCAATCGCTTAATGCTGCACGAAGGCTGGGCAGATCTTACGTTATTCAATAAAGCGGACACAACGATCAAAATAAAAGGCATTGACCTGATGAGCCTGAAAGTCGGCCGCCAGGAATTGATATATGATGATGTACGTCTCATCGGGAATCTTGACTGGCTGCAGCAGGGCCGTCGCCATGACATGGCCCTGTTAAAAACTATACATAAAGGATGGCAGGTAGATATTGGATATGCCTTTAACCAGAACACGGATGCATTTGGCGTTACAAGTACATCTTATGTTCCTTCCAATGTTGCTCCCTACGTAAAGAATTCGATGGGTGTGCTCGTTCCTACACCCGCCGGTCTTCTTCCAATGGCCCCTTTAGGTAATGCAGGAAATAACAGCGCAAAAACAGGGGCGCCAGTTTGGGTAAATCCACCGACAACAAATGGCGGTAACCAGGATTATAAATCATTCACGAGTTTATACATCAGTAAAAAAATAAAGCAAACCAAATTGTCTGCTTTATACTTCAATGACAATTTTGGAAAATACAAAATGGATTCTGTTGGTAGTGCTGCTGCCGGTTATGTATACGGAAGAAGGTTTGTGTCTTCAGGAGCCTCCGACGCATTTGACTATTCAGGTACGCATAAACGTTATACTTATGGTTTAATGGTAAATCATACGATCGGTAATGCATCGGGTTTCGGTAAGATCGCCATACAGGCAGCGTACTATGCACAAAGCGGCAAGAACAGGGATGGCGTGAAAATGAAAGACGCCTCTCACTACACAGCATCCGCTACCTATCAGAAAGGGAAAATAAGTATAACCCCCGGGTATGATGTATTAAGTGGCAATGACGCCTCTACAACGGAAGACGAAAAATTTGATCCCTTATATGGTACACCGCATCGCCACTGGGGTTTTATGGATTATTTCTATGTTGGAACAGGTTCCCCTGCAGGAGGCTTAAAAAATCCTTACCTGAAATTTAAATATTCGGGGAACATGTTTAGTGCAGGTGTAGACTTCCATCTTTTCTCGATTGATAAAGAAATGAAAAAAGCAGACGGAAGCAATATCGACAAACAACTCGGAAACGAAATCGATTTTTTGCTGAACTACAATATGAACAAGTTCACCAATATCGAACTGGGTTATTCAATCATGAATGCGAAAAACAGTATGGCATTTGCAAAAGGACAGGCCACAACCGACGCGGTAGCAGACACATACAGAAAGACCGGTAACTGGTTTTATGCGATGCTTCGTTTTACTCCGGATTTCTTTTATGCAAAGCCGGTTGCCATAAAGCAATAGAAAGTGAGAGAAAGAAACAATTGTGAACACTTAAAACAAAACAACATGAACCTCAATATAAAAAAATCAATTTTTTACATAGCGCTGGCAACAGTGATCATTGCCGTATTTTCCTTCAAAATGACGCCCCCTGCAAAGAAAATTAAACTGGGGTTTATATCGCTCACCGACTGTGCCCCGCTCGTAGCCGCCAAAGAACTAGGGCTCTTCGCAAAATACGGTCTCGACGTAGAATTGGAAAAACAGGCATCATGGGCGGTAACAAGAGATAAGATACTGAATGGTGAAATTGATGGTGCACATTGTTTGTTCTCTATGCCTTTATCGGTGTATACAGGCATCGGTGGCAAAGCAGGACAGGAAATGAAAATAGCGATGGTATTAAACAATAACGGCCAAGCTATTACTCTCTCAAAAGACTTCTGTGGCCTGGTTGGATTCAAAGATGTAGGGAAAGTTTTAGGCGGCGTAAAAAAATTACAGAGCAGGAAAGAAGTCACATTCGCCATGACCTTCCCCGGTGGCACACATGATATGTGGTTACGCAACTGGATGGCTGCTTCAGGAATCGCTCAGAAATCAGTTGGTATCATCACCATACCTCCGCCGCAAATGGTGGCTAATATGAGAGTGGATAATATGGAAGCATTCAGTGTGGGTGAGCCATGGAATGGTGTAGCTGCTGCACAAAATGTTGGGTTCACACATATTTCTTCGCAGGACATCTGGAGAGACCATCCTGAAAAAGCATTGGTAGTAAATGCTGCCTTCGCGTCCGGACACAGGGATGACCTGAAAAAAGTAATGAAGGCTGTGATAGAAGCCTGCAGGTGGCTGGATGCAATTGGCAATCGCTCAAAAGCTGCGTCATGGCTCACCAGGCCCAATTATGTAAATGCGCCGTTGCAGGTAATTGAAGCAAGGCTGAAAGGTTCTTATGACCTCGGTTGCGAATTAGGCGTACAGAAATACAAAGCGGATTACATGACTTTTTATAATAACGGGATCGTGTCAATGCCGAGGAAATCTCATGCGATCTGGTTCCTTGCACAATACGTGCGGTTTGGTTATTTAAAAACAGAACCGGATTACAAGGGCATCGCTGAAAGATTAATACTGGATGACCTGTATGCGGAAGTGGCAAAGGAAATGGCAATTCCTATGCAACCAGATATGAAAGCATTCAAAACTACTTATGATGTTGTTTTCGATCCGAATAATGTAGCAGCCTATTTAAAAACAACCCGGAGATAAGGTATAAGCGAAGGGAAGTTGCAGCAGTGCATTCAACATTGATCATTAAAAAGTTACGAATATGGAACAAATTAAAAATAATTTTTTAGCCTCGCTCCCACCCTTCCGGGTATGGGGTGTAAAAGCTTTCTGGACACTGTTATATTTTTTCGGAGGCCTTGCATTATTGGGCGGTATTTGGGAACTGATCTCCCATGTTACCGAAAATGAAATACCCTCGCCTAAGGATACCTGGATCGTATTCAAAGAAGTGATGCAAAATCCAATGCAAAACGAAGCGGATGTGAAAGGTATCGGCACAAAATTATTCAGCTCACTTAAGCGGGTGGGAATTGGTTTTGGGCTAGGAAGTTTAATTGCGATACCCCTTGGATTGATCATGGGATCTAACAAAGTGGTGATGGCTATCATTAACCCGATCGTACAGATCTTACGCCCGGTTTCTCCTTTGGCGTGGTTCCCACTTGGGCTGGCAATATTCCAGGACTCGCCGGCCGCCAGCATCTTCATGATCTTTATCTGTTCTTTATGGCCCACTGTTTTGAATACCGCCTTTGGCGTGGCTTCCATCCCCCAGGATCATAAAAATGTGGGAAAGGCATTTGGATTTTCTAAATGGAAATATCTCACAAAAATAATGATACCATTTACCATACCGCATATACTTACGGGTTTGCGCCTGGCGATCGGCGTGGCCTGGATGGTAATTGTGGCTGGCGAAATGTTATCCGGCGGTATAGGCCTTGGATATTTCGTGTGGGAGGAAGGATTTAATGGTGGGAGTGTAGCAAAAATTATTGTAGCCATTATCATCATTGGGATTGTGGGATTAATACTGGATAAATTTTTTATGGCATTGCAAAAAAGGTTCAGCTATGCTGTTTAATAAACCTCCCGGGGGCCATTATTCCATTGTTCTTAACCAAACAATGAATAGAAAAAACATTACAACAGCATTTTTTGTAGCAGCACTGGTTGGCAGTATGCTAAACGTGATCAATAGTTACGATGTTTTTATTAATGGAAATTTTTCCACCACGAACACCATTAGAGTAATCCTTACCTATCTGACCCCTTTTTGTGTGTCATTATATTCATCAGTAAAGGCAACCAAACAACAAACGATTAAAATCGATTAAAGACAAAGTCGGTTATTAAAGAAAATAAATTAAAAGAATATGACAACTATGACTGAAACAGCGGCTCCCGTGCTAAGTATAAGCACACCTATAAAAGCCCAGGGCAATCATTGTATTGAAATAAATGATGTAACGGTAAGTTTTAAAACGCCGAGGGGAGTCTATACGGCGGTAAAAGAAATCTCATTGAGTGTAAGCAAAGGAGAGATCATTTCACTGATCGGCCACTCAGGTTGTGGCAAATCTACCTTGATGGGCACCATTAGCGGTATGGTAAAACCAACTTCGGGGGAAGTGTATGCAAACAATACACTCGTGAGCAAACCCGGACCTGACAGGGGAATTGTTTTTCAAAACTATTCGCTACTCCCTTGGCTGAGCGTATACTGTAATATTTATGAAGCTGTAGATTCTGCGGTAAAAAATAAGTCTTCAAAAGAAAAAAGAGAACTGGTAGAAAAGAACCTGAAGCTGGTAAATCTCTGGGAACATAAAGATAAACTGCCTGGCCAGCTGTCGGGTGGTATGAAACAACGCGTAGCCATTGCAAGAGCTTTCGCTATTAATCCCTCGATTTTATTATTAGATGAACCATTCGGCGCATTGGATGCATTGACCAAAAGCAACATGCACATTGAGTTATTAAAACTCTGGAACCTGGACAACAGGGAGAAGACCATCGTAATGGTAACCCATGATATTGAGGAGGCTATTTTCCTTAGCGACCGTGTGGTAGTCATGAACAACGGCCCTGCTGCCACTATCAAAGAGATCGTAGATGTTCCACTGCCTCGTCCACGCAATAAAAAAGATATCGTTCACGACAAGGCCTATATGGACATCCATGATAAACTGCTCAATTTACTGGTCAACAAATTTTCAATAGAAGACGTATAAAAATTATTTAAACACTTAAAATTGCGCACATGCAACAGAATCTTTCACAGCAGCCCTTAACAAAGTTGAACATCTTTTCACTAAAGGGGGTTCAGATGCAAACGTTCCACATCACGTGGCTTACTTTTTTCTTTTGTTTTTTTGCATGGTTTGGTATTGCGCCATTGATGCCTATTATCAGCGAACAGTTACATCTTACCAAAGCACAAAAGGGTAACGTAGCCATTGCCGCTGTTAGCGCTACGATCATAGCCCGCTTACTGGTGGGCAAACTCACAGACAGGTATGGCCCGAGAAAAGTATATACATGGCTCCTGGTGATCTGCTCATTCCCTGTGATGTTCATAGGCCTGGCAGATAGCTATATGACGTTCCTTTTATTTCGCTTAGGCATTAGCGTGATAGGGGCTTCATTTGTACTTACCCAGTTCCACACATCAGTAATGTTTGCCCCCAATATTAAGGGTACTGCAAATGCTGTAGCTGGTGGATGGGGCAACACGGGTGGTGGTGCCACACAAATTATAATGCCGCTGATAGCCGCAGGATTAGTTGGCGCAGGCTGGGTAAGCCAGGCAGACAGCTGGAGGTATGCTATGATCGTGCCGGGCGTTATGTTATTAGTAATGGCGGCCCTGTATTGGAAATATACAAAGGATACACCTGCCGGAAATTTTGATGAATTGCCGGCTGCACCGGGAGGCAAAAAAGAAAACACGCTGTTACTGGCTGCAAAAGACTACCGCACATGGATCCTTACAGCTGCCTATGCTGCCTGTTTCGGGGTGGAAATAACGATCGACAATTTCGCAGCCAGTTATTTTCATGATGATTATAAAGCCTCATTGATAATGGCCGGGCTGCTGGCAAGTTTGTTTGGATGGTTGAACATTTTCGCGAGAGCCCTCGGTGGAATAGTTTCTGATAAAGTGGGCAACCGTTTTGGGTTTAATGGCAAGGTCTCTCTTTTAGCAATATTATTATTGCTGGAAGGTATTGGTATAATCCTGTTTGCAAATGCCGGAGGCCTTGTGTTGGCTATATCACTTTTGTTCTTTTTTGGACTGTGCTTAAAAATGGCCAATGGTGCTACCTACAGTATAGTGCCTTTTATCAACCCCAAAGCAGTAGGAAGTGTAGCTGGAATCGTTGGTGCCGGTGGTAACATAGGTGCGATGGCAATAGGATTTTTATTTAAGTCGATGTCTTATGCCACCGCCTTTATGTTTTTAGGATGGGCAGTATTTGCTGTCGGTGTTATCGTCCTTGTCGTTCGGTTGGCAATGAGGAAGGCTTCGGAAACAACATTGGTAAACGATATGCAGGCAACTGAATTTGCGGCTGCATAAATTGATTGTAAAAATTGACAACCCCGGAAATATATAAAACAACTTGCTGCTATTGTGGTGTGGGCTGTGGGATCATTGCCCTCAAGGATAAACTCGGCCGCCTGCAGGTGGAGGGTGACAAAGATCACCCTGTTAACAAGGGTATGTTATGTAGTAAGGGCATGAACCTGCATTACACCGTCAATGATACCAGCGATCGTTTGATGTATCCTGAAATGCGATATGCTAAAAACCAGCCGAGGCAAAGAGTATCCTGGGACACTGCACTGGAAAGGACCGCGGCAGTTTTTAAAACACTGATTGAAAAATATGGCCCGGACTCTGTAGCTTTTTATGCATCCGGGCAATGTTTAACAGAAGAATACTACGTTGTTAATAAACTGATCAAAGGATTTATCGGGAGCAATAATATTGATACCAACTCCCGGCTCTGTATGAGCAGCGCAGTGGTGGCCTATAAAATGAGTTTGGGAGAAGACAGTGTTCCCGTGTGTTATGATGATATTGAAATAGCCGATGTTCTTTTTATCGCCGGTGCAAATCCTGCCTGGTGCCATCCTATCCTGTGGAGAAGGATAGAAGCTGCAAGAGAAAAAAACCCCGCATTAAAAATTATTGTAAGTGACCCCCGCAGAACACAAACCTGTTCATTAGCGGATGTTCACCTGCAGTTAAACCCCGGAACAGACATTACCCTGCACCATGCTATCGGGAGAGTACTGGTGGAGAACGGTGACATCGATGTTGACTTCATAAACAATCACGCAGAAGGATTTGAACAATACCGGGAAACGGTTTTTGAAAGAACCATTGCAGAAGCGGCGCTTATTTGCGGAGTAGCCGAAAAAGACATCCGCCTGGCTGCTTCCTACATTGGTGATGCAAAAGGTTTTATCACGATGTGGACGATGGGGCTGAACCAAAGTGTGATAGGCGTAAACAAAAATCTTTCCCTGATTAATCTCAACCTGATTACCGGGCATATTGGCAAACCAGGCTCGGGACCTTTTTCTCTTACTGGTCAGCCCAATGCCATGGGGGGAAGAGAGGTTGGGGGTTTATCTAATTTATTGCCAGCTCACCGTGACCTGTTAAATGCAGAACACCGGGCAGAGGTAGAGCAG
>JAKFCK010000157.1:0-7187 GCA_036676685.1 Chitinophagaceae bacterium
TTGTACTCCTGCCGTTTTTTGCTTTGTTCACTACAGTTACCGTAGAATCCCAGAATTGCACAAACGGCATTCCCCAGCCGGTTTCAGGATAGTTCCTGCGATCTTTTATCGCAATGGTGGAATCCCCGGCCAGGAAAATCTGTATTTTTTTTGCCGGTGCTAACGCAAATGCAAACAACACGACAGTGATTATAATAAGGGATATGTTTTTCATTTTACCAGGCTGTTTAGGTATAGTTCAAGATTGGTGTAAGTATTGCCCGTTCTAAAGTTACCGGAATCTGATGCATCGTTTGGGTTAAGGTTATTCTTTGTTTCCCAGTCATCCGGTATACCATCTTTATCTGTGTCGGCGGGGGAAGGCAATGATCTCAATGTCGGCCAGGCGTTCACTGTTAATTCATAGGCAGTGCCATGTGCAAAACCACCCTGCACATCAACGTACTTACCCGTCCTGTTTTTTACATCGTTAATTATCCTTGCATCCATTGTATCCCTTTGGAAACTTGCACCTACGTTTTCTAAAATTTCATCGTAGGCCTCCTTGGCAGACTGCGTGGGAACTGGGGTTGCCGGGTGGGGCATATTAATTACGGCCTCTTTTTTATCTGCTGCTGTAGCATCTTTTGGCATGTGAATGCCTAGCCAGTTGTTGCCGGAAACATCTTTTGCATCATCCACATAATTACCTGCAACGTACCACTTTCCAAAAGGGAGTTTGTCTGTCTTCGATGGGTTTACTATCCGGTACCGCACACTCCTGGAAGTGCCGGGCCCGTATTTAAAATAATTATTGACGATATTGTAATTGCCGGCTTCGCCGCCATAGATATTGTTACTGCCCCAGTTATAAATGAGGTTATTCCGGAAATCTGCAAATTCCTGTGTAGCGCCAAGCCTTGTACCATTAAAGCGGGGGTTACGGCTCACGCAATGAGCAAATAAATTATGATGCGCCGTTAAATGGCTGCCACCCCATATACCACCATAGCCATGATGTTCCCAATCCGTGTCGCCGGTTTCAAAATGGTAGGAATAATTTAATGGTTCGGAAATGAGATTCCACTGAAGAGTTGTGCTGTCGCCGCCATACACGCTAAAAACTTCATCTGTACTCCAACTCATGCTGCAATGATCGATGATGATATGTTTTCTTTTGCTTGCGCTCAGGGCATCATCAGCACCATTGCCATCCACCATACCACCCTTCTGGTATTTGTCGCCCATGCGGAAACGCATGTACCGTAAAATAATATTGTCACCCCCGAGGCTCACGGCGTTGTCTGCAAGGCAAATTCCATCACCAGGTGCAGATTGACCGGCGATAGTCACATCCCCTTTTATCGACAGTTTTGTTTGCAGGTGAATGGTGCCGGATACTGCAAAAACGATCATTCGTTTTCCCTTTGCTTCTGCGGCTTCACGAAAACTTCCCGGGCCGTAATCATTTAAATTGGAAATGATATACAGTTTTCCTCCCCTTCCGCCGGTTGTGAATTTTCCATACCCTTCTGCTCCCGGGAATGCAAGATTTTTGTTTCCAACAGCGGGAATTTCAGCTAAATTTTTTTGTGCCGCGCATGAGGCCAAAACGAATGAACAAACACACAAAAACATTATTTTGAAGAAGGTTGTCATAATTATTTGGTTTATCAAACTGGCCTTTTACAAAATGAATACCGTTGATAAGTTTTCTTTTCTGTATTACACCCCGTTATTTCTTACAGGAGTTTAATTGTTACAAAAAACAAATTGCAGATGATATGGCAATTTTGGACATGGCAGGTCACCTTTTTAAAGCAAATCTTAATCAATGCTACCTATTTAAATTTGAACAATGGGTAAGCGGGAGATGTTTTTTTACGCAAACGTTCCCGATAACGATTTCATCTAAACAATCCTTTATATGAACGTGTCGTAATAGTTACCAAATACTTAACTTTAAGGCCTGCAATTCCATCAAACCAATTGCGTTGCGGACAAAAAATGGCTTATGAAATTTGAGGCAGTTACTATTAAGGATATTGCGAAAGCGCTCGGTGTTTCCACCTCCACCGTATCCAGGGCGCTGAGGGATAGTTATGAGATAAGCCCGGAAACCAAACAACTGGTATTGGAATGTGCTGAAAAGCTGAACTACCACCCCAACCCTATTGCCCAGAGTCTGAAAGAAAGAAGAAGCCGTTCCATCGGTGTTGTGGTTTGTGAAATTGCGAATAGCTTTTTTTCGCAGATCATCAATGGTATTGAGTCCATCGCTTATGAAAAAGGGTATAATGTGATCATCTCTCAAAGTCATGAATCTTACGAGAGGGAAATTACTGACCTGCAGTACCTGTCTTCCCGCTCGGTGGACGGCTTATTGATCTCCATCTCCACAGAAACCAATGACGTGAGCCACCTGCAGTCTTTGCACCTGAAGGGTCTGCCGATAGTGATGTTTGATCGTGTATCCCATGAAATAAAAACACACAATGTAGTTGTAGATAATTTTAAAGGAACTTATGAGGCGACAGAACACCTGCTTCAGCAGGGATATAAACGTATTGCAGCCATTGCCAATTCGGAATTTTTATCCATTACCGCTGAAAGGCTCGCCGGGTACAAGGAAGCCCTGGCTCATCATGGTATAAAATATAACCCGGCACTGGTGAAACATTGTTTTTACGGTGGAATGGTTTTTTCAGAAATAGAAGAAGCCGTAAACAAATTATTTACGCTTAAACAGAAACCAGACGCGATTGTGACCACGAGCGATAAACTCACCACTGGCTGCCTGAAAACGCTGATGCGACGGGGAATAAATGTGCCGGGTGACATTGCGTTAGTTGGGTTCTCTAATTCCGATATTGCCGAGTTGCTTAACCCCGCACTCACCGTTATCCGTCAGCCAGCGATGGAGATGGGAAAAGCCGCCACCGAATTATTGCTCCAGCTTATCGAGAGTAAAAGGCCTGTGACGCAGTTTGAGAACCGGGTGCTCACCCCGGAATTGATCGTAGGAAAGTCATCGGTCATGCAACCCGAAACTTCATTAAAATAGATTCGCTCTTGTTTTTTTCTTTCGGGCTACATCCCTCTGTGCTCGTTGCACAATAATGTACATTTTTAAATAGGTGCACAAACGACATTAATGTTAGGCCCAGGGCAAGTTTCATTTCAGTGCAGTGGCTTTTTTATACGACTCACCCGCCATATTAGGGCGGGTGAGTTTACTTTGCTGCAGTTTAATCCGGACCAGGCACTGCCGGTTATTTAAAGTCGGCCTCTGTCACGCCTTCGTTAATTTTAATTTCGGTGGCATTCATTACAACTTCCTGTTCACCGGAAAGCTGGGTAATTGTAAAGGGAAACAATACATTTCCAACTTTTTTATAATTGCTGTAGTCTGTGGTGATGGTGACTTCACCCTGGGCAGTGGTCGTGGAGGTTTCTTCGCGTAGCAGCAAACTTGTTTTCATTGAATAATATTCCACAGATGTTTTACCACTTGGTTTGGTGATCTTTAATTTGTAGGCATTTTCGTTACCAACTTTACCCGTACCAAGGTAAGATGCGGTAAAGTCTGCGCCAATATAAAAAAGCTGCGGGATAATGCCCCGTTCATCGAGGGCTTCTTTTATTTCCTTCTCATCGAAGTCTTTCTTTTGGCCCATTTGTGCCTGGTAGCCGTTGGTACCATCAAAAACTTTTTTGTAGACACTCATGGTGCCCATCTTTAGTTCTGTCGATTGTTTGTTTGGTGTGAGCCTTGTATCAGTCCCCGTTATCTGGCGACCCATCATTTCCATTGAGATCGAAGTTTTTACCGAATTGATCTTTTTTATCGCATCCTTGCCTCCCAGTGCCTGCAAATAATCCTCTATTAATTTGAAAGCAGAAATAGCGTCTGATGTTTTGGGTGATTCACCGATAACAGCATCCGTGGATTTTTTGTCTACCGGCGTCGCATACTTATCGTAATGCTTAATGGTATAACCCAACCTGCTTAAGGTTGGAAGCACCTTGTCGCCGTTCCCAACCAGCACGATTCGGCTGTTTACCGGGTTAAAATATTTATTGGACACCTTCTTTATATCTGCAACCGTTACGCTGTTGATCTTTTGCAGGTATGTTCGGTAGAAATCTTTTGGAAGGTTATTGATCAGGATATTTGAGGCGTAAGTGGCAGAACGAGCAGGATCTTCCATGCCTAATGCAAAATCGCCGTTGAACTTGGCTTTGGCGATTTGTAATTCCTCGGCAGTGATATTACCGCTGCGCATGTGCTCAATTTCTTTCAGCATTTCGGCAATGGCACTGTCTGATTTTTCGCTCCTCACCTGTGCACTTGCGGTAAACTGGCTTTGGAACCTACTGGCGCCAACATTGGCATAACTGCCATAGGTGAAACCATGTTTCTCCCGCAGGTTCATGAATAATTTACTTTCAAACCCGCCTCCCAAAACCTGGTTGGCCAGCAGCAATGCATGGTAGTCCGGGTTGTTCATCGGGTTGCTGATGAGGGTGGTAACCCGTATCTCACTTTGCACCGCTGAAGGGAGATCTACAAAATTGATCTCGGTGTTCCTAACATTAGCTGCAGTTTTTATCTCAGGCAGTTCCAGTTTTTTTCCTTTCCAGTCCCCGAAAGCTTTTAACGCCATGGACTTTGCAGCACCGGGCGTGATGTCACCTACAAATGTGAGGTAGGCGCGGGATGGTGTGATATAATTCCGGTAATATTGTTTCACATCTTCCAGCGTTATTCCTTTAATGGTTTCTTCGGTCTCAAACTCGCCCATGGGGCTGTTCTTACCATACGACAGCGCTTTTTCCACGCGCCCCGAAATAGTGGCAGCACTTCTTTCGCCTGACTTAAACCCGGTGATTGCCTGGGTTTTTAACTTTTCAAAAGATTCCTGCGGAAACGCTGGATACCGGAGGCCTTCAGCCATTAACAAAAAAGCTTTTTCAAAGTAACGGGTAAGGGCAGATGTAGATCCGCCACTGTAAAATAAATCTACATTAGCGCCGATCAGGTCAATAGCTTCATCGAATTTGGCTTTGGGCGTTTTTGTAGTGCCTTCAGACAGCATTTGGCCCATCAGGTTCATAACTCCAGCCTTGTTGCCTTCCTTTATGGGACCCATATCGATGGAAAGCGTTGCGGAAACTTTTGGCAGTTTGTGGTTTTCCACAATTAATATAGTGAGTCCATTTGGCAAGGTGAAAGTTGTGGGATCGGCAAACGAAACCGGGCGTGCCGGGGCAGCCTGTGGTGGCTTACTGCGGTCAATTTCCTGTGCATGCACAATTAGCGAAAGGACACAGCCGCACAATAAACAAAGTATTTTATTCATCAGGTTAATTTTAATATTTAAGTCAATTATTTCTTAGGCAGGTAATAGATCACCACTCTTTGATTAGGGTTGAGGTATTTCTTTACCACATCCTGGATATCTTGCCTGGTTACCTTTCTCACCTCTTCCAGTTCTTCATTGATATGGTTGGTATTCTTATTGTAAAATGTGTAACCGGCAGCCAGGTTTTCTGCGACACCAAGCATACGTGCATTTTTACCTATGTAAGCATTCTCATACTGGTTCCTGATCTTTGTAAATTCTGTTTCGCTGATCAGTTCTGTCTGCAGTTTGAAAATTTCCTCTTCCATGTCTTTCAACAGGGTTTCCAGCTTTACATCACCGCTAGGCAGAGCCAGGCTCAGGTAAGCACCGTAATCTTCCAATGTATAATTGAAGGAAACAACCTCCAAAGCATTTTTCTTCTCATCTACCATTTTTTTATGCATGCGGCTGCTGGCCCCGAGGCTTAACACGTCAGAAGCCAGTTTTAGGGCAACTGATTCCCGGCTTTTCATACCCGGCGTACGATATGCCATGATGACGGCAGGAATCTGGATGTTATTATCGTAAGCCGTGTCGATGATCTGTTTGGTTATAGGTGCTTCTTCGACCATATTTTTTTCTATTGGCACACCGGGTGGTACATCATTAAAATATGATTCAACCAATTTTTTGGTCTTTTCGATCTCTATATCACCGGCAATCACAAGCACCGCATTGTTGGGAGTATAATATTTTTTATTAAATGCTATAAATTCATCCAGCGTAGCTGCATCAAGATGCGCCATGCTGCCGATGGGTACCCAGTTGTACCCATGGTTTGTAAAGAGGCGTTTCATCAATTCACTAAGAAAATTGCCATAAGGTGCGTTGTCTACACGAAGCCTTTTTTCTTCCTTTACCACCTCATTCTGTGTTTTCACGCCTACCTCATTTATCACCGGGTGCAGCATACGCTCACTCTCCAGCCACAGGCCGGTTTCAAGTTCGTTAGAAGGAAAAACCTCGTAATAGAAAGTTCGGTCCTGCGAAGTGTTTGCATTATTATTGCCGCCTTTGCTGCTCACAATTTTCATGAATTCTCCCCGCTTGATATTTTTAGAACCTTCAAACAGGAGATGTTCGAAGAAATGCGCGAAACCAGTGCGGTCGGGTTTTTCATCCTTACTGCCGACATGGTACATGACCGATGTGACAACCACCGGGGCAGTTTTATCCTGGTGCAGTATCACATGAAGGCCATTTTTAAGATTATACTCAATAAAGTCAACTTTTTGAGCATATGCGATAGATCCCAGCAAGCAGGAACAGAGTAGCATTTTTTGTTTCAGCATATTTCTTGTTTGATGGTGAAAATAATTTCAATTTTTGTTTAGGCGTTATAAAATTAGTTTTTATTGATAAACGGCTGATTTCAGGTATGACTTTAGACTACCCTACCGGGAGTAGGTCTACCTACTGGTCGTAAAAATAAAATCACAGCTCTTACCGGTATGTAAAGTGAACGGCGCTGCAAAAATTTTTTCAAACTATGACACAGGTCATAATTCCGGGTACACGGAAAAAATAATCCTGCAGGATTATCTGTGATTTAAACGTTTGGGCATCATTAGCGCGGCAAGTTGCAAGCCTTGCCAGTTATCCCTTTCCTCACCTTACATCGCTGTTCGTCATGATAAAATCCCTGTTTACTTGTCTTTAACAACGCAATGCATCAATGTAAATTCACGTTATAAATGCGAAGGCAAAACATCAGGTAGGAAAAATAAGCAAACTGAAACCTGGCGATGACCGTAACGAAAGATAAGATTACATCACGGTCCCCGAAAAGAAATTTAAGAA